>NZ_JBHURI010000002.1:0-36551 GCF_042673425.1 Agromyces sp. NPDC056965
GCAGTGGCCGCGTGGGCCACGAGGCATCCGCTGCTCGGGGTCAGTTCTGGATCGCGGTCTCCCCCGCAGCGAGCGGCGCGAACGGGATGTGCGCGCCGATCGTCGTGGGGCCGCCGACGGGGCTGTCGACGACGAGCATGCCCCGGAGGCCCTGCACGCGCTCCTCGAGGCCGGCGAGGCCGTGCCCGGCGGTGAGCGCTGCTCCGCCGCGGCCGTTGTCGGTCACCCAGAGGTCGAGCCAGTGTCCGGTCGCGCCGGTGTCGCGCGTCGAGACCGTCAGGCGGATGCCGCTCGCCTCGGCGTGCTTCACGGCGTTCGTGAGCAGTTCGGCGGCTAGGAAGTAGGCGTTGCGCTCGATCGACGCGGGCAGCGTCGCATCCGCCGGCAGGTCGATCTCGACCGTGACCGGAATCGGGCTGCGCGCCGCGACCGACTGCAGGGCGACGGCGAGCCCGCGGTCCTGCAGGATCGGCGGGGCGAATCCGCGCGAGAGCGCACGCAGTTCGTCGAGGGTCTCGCGAGCCTGATCGCGAGCCTCGCCGAGCAGTTCGCGCGCCGATTCGGGATCGCGCTCGAGCTTGCGCTCGATCGCGGCGAGGTCCATCTGCAGTCGCACGAGGCGCTGCTGCGGGCCGTCGTGGATGTCGCGCTCGAGGCGGCGGAGCGACGCGTCTTCAGCCTGCACTGCGGCGCCGCGCGACGCGTCGAGCTGTGCGACCTCGCGCTCGAGCGCCTCCGAGCGCCAGGCGCCGAGCACGCCCCGCGCGATGACGTCGTGCAGCAGGGTGAGGCCGCGGAACACGAACGGCAGCGTGGCGAGGAAGATCAGGCCGAGGATGAACTCGAACACCGCTTCGCCGACGCGCGGGTCGACGCTCAGCGTGTTGCCGGGGAACATCCAGTCGATGACGACGTCGTAGAGCCAGAAGTCCTGGTCGCCGCGGCCGTCGGGGATGTATCGCTGCCAGATCCACCCCGTCGTGCCGCCGAGGGCCGCGGAGGTCCATGCGATCGTGAGGCTCCACGAGACGATGCTGATGATCGGGTTGATCACCATGCCGTGCAGCAGGTACAGCCAGTAGTGGCCGTCGATGAACGGCGCGAACATCGTGCGCCAGAAGCCCTGCTCGCGGTTCTGGCGTTCCCAGACCGGCCGGGTGATCTCGGCGCGGCCCGCCCAGCGCAGCCGCACGAGCTCGAGGGTGCCGAAGCCGCGGGCGATGAAGAGCGACGCGACGAGGATGAAGATGCCGAAGACCAGTGCGATCAGGCCGAGGCCGGTGAAGAACGTCGTGGCGAGCACGACGAGCCCGGTGATGGCGATCGGCATCGTGAGGATGAGGAAGGCGAACTCCCGGGGCACCTTCGCCCACAGCGACCAGTAGCCGCGGCGCTTCGGCGCGGTCTCCGTGGTCGCGGCGGACGCCGGTGGCGTTGCGGCGATCGTGGTGTCAGTGCTCATGGTGGGTTCCTTCAGTAATCGTGGCATGCTGACCCGGCTCGACGACGGCGAATTGGCCCATCATCCCCTGGTCCTCGTGCCACAGCAGGTGACAGTGGTACATGTACGGCGTGTCGGAGTCGGCGTAGTCCTCGAACCGCATCAGCAGTTCGTACTTCTTCTCGGGCTCGGCGAAGATCGTGTCCTTCCACCCCGCGAGCTCGGGCGGCGGCGCGGCGCCGTCGATCGATGCGATGCGGAACTGCACGTCGTGCACGTGGAAGCTGTGCGGCAGTTGCGTGGCGTTGTCGACGATCCACCGCTCGAGCGTGTCGACGGTCACGGTCTCGTCGATGCGCCCCATGTCCATCGCCTCGCCGTTGATCTCGAAGCTGTCGTCGAGCGTGAACGTCCGGGTCATCGCGACGTCGGCCTCGTCGAAGTCGTCGATCGCGTTGAGCACGGCGGGCACCGGCGGGGCCGGGTCGAGCGTCTCCGCGGCGCGCACCTCGAGCACGTCGAGCGCGTCGCTGCCGCCGTTGGTGTCGGCGACCGGCCCGACGAGACCCGCGATCTCGGGAGTCATCTTCGACTGCAGCACGACGCGCTCGCCGGGCGAGACGCGCAGCAGCACCTCGGCGCGTTCGCCGGGCGAGAGCCGCACATGGTCGAGCGAGACGGATGCCTCGAGCAGGCCGCCGTCGGTCGCGATCAGCTCCACGGGGCGCGCATCGCTCCACGTGAAGGCGTAGGTGCGCGCGGTCGAGGCGTTCAGCAGTCGCAGGCGCACGAGTTCGTCGGCGACGTCGAGGTACGGGGCGCGAGTGCCGTTGACGATGAGCTCGTCGCCGAGCCCTCCGGCGTAGCCGCGTTGCTTCGACTCCTGCTCGCCGTCGGCGGAGAAGCCCGAGTCCTGCACGATGACGGGCACGTCGTCGACGCCGTACTCCGACGGCAGGCCGAGGGAGCGCTCGTGCTCGTCGTGCAGGATGAACATGCCCGCGAGACCTCTCGCGACATGGTCCTCGGTCTCGCCGTGCGGATGGGGGTGGTACCAGAGCGTCGCGGCCTGCTGGTCGATGTCCCACTCGGGCGACCACGAGGCATCCGCCGCCACCATCTGGTGCGGGCCGCCGTCCATCTCGGCCGGGAGGTGCATGCCGTGCCAGTGCACGGTCGTCGGCTCGTCGAGGGAGTTCGTCACGTCCACGCGCACGTGCTCGCCGCGCTCGGCGACGAGGGTCGGTCCGAGGTAGCTGCCGTTGAAGCCCCACGTGGCGCTCGGCTGCCCCGGCGTGAACTCGGTCGTGCCCGCCTGGGCATCGAGCGAGAAGACCCTCGTGCCGTCGGCGTCGACGGTGGACTCCGCGAGCGGCGGGATCGCGAGCGGCGTGCCGAAGTCGACCTTGCCCACGGTCGAGATCGGGCCGGGGCCGACGACGCCGCATCCGGCGAAGGCGATCGCCACGAGGCCGCCCGCGGCGACTGCGGCGAGCGCGGTGCCGAGCACGGCGCGGGGGCGACGGAGCGGAGGGGGGCGAAGGCGTGTGGCTGGCATGGTTCAAGCCTCGCGAGGGGCGCGAATCCGTCACAGCCGGTGCGCAGCCGAATCGGGGCGGGGGTTTTCCCCCGGTGCAGGGGCTGACACCCTCGCTGTCACGTCGCCGCGCGGTCAGCCCCCGCGCCGCGCCGCGCGCTCCGCGAACCGGTCGAGCGCGACGAGCACCTCGTCGGCGCGCCAGACCTGGCCCATCTTGTACTCGGTCTTCTGCTTCAGGATGCCGAGCTCTGCGAGCCTCCGCAGATGCGGGTAGATGTTCGTCGTGCCGATGCCGAGTCCCGCAGACGCCGTGGCTGCGGTGAAGACGGGTTGCCGGGCCGCGTAGTCGAGCACCCGCTCGAGCTGGGAGCCGCTGCGAGGCTTCGCGGTCTCGCGCCACTCGGCGGTCGTCTCGCGCAGCTGGGCGATGAGGGTCCGGGCGTTCCCGATGGCATCGTCACTGGCGATGGCCATCTGCTCGATGATCGGACCGATGTCGCCGGCCCGGTAGGCGACGAGCGCGTCGTGGTACGCGGTCACGTCGGTGAGGAGCCCTGCGGAGACCGGAACGGTGACGGAACGGGTGATGTCCTTGCCGCGGAGCATCGACTGCACGAGCGCTCGGCCGGTGCGGCCGTTGCCGTCGGTGAAGGGGTGGATGGTCTCGAACTGGGCGTGCGCGACGGCGATCTGGGCGAGAACGGGGAGGTCGTCCCTCCGGGCGAACGCCATGACGTCGTCCATGAGTCCCGGCACCCGCTCGTGCCGTGGGGCGACGAAGGCGGCACCGACGGGACTGCGTGCGCTCGTGCCGATCCACACGGGCTCGGTGCGCCACTCGCCCGGTGTGTGGTTCGTGCCGTCCATGAGCACTCGGTGCATCTTGCGCACTGACTCCGGGGTGAGCTCGTCGGCGAGCGCGAGGGCGGACTGCATCGCCCGGGTGTTCCCCACGATCTCGGTGGCGTTCCGCTTGCTCGTGTCGCCGATCTCCGCGGTCAGGATGGCCCGGGCGCTCGCGGAGAGGTGTTCGATCTGCGATGACGCTGCAGCTTCGGAGCGCAGCAGCAACGGCGCGAACCCCGTCATCTCGTCGTTCAGCGACGCGTCGAAGCGGATCAGCTCGTTCTCGGCCGCGCGCGCGAGCGCCGCGGTCTGGGAGCTCGGTCGGAGCGCACGCTCGGCGATCAGTGGCGGCACGGCAGCGTCGTAGGTTCGCGGCCGGGGGCTGTACCGCTCGAGCGCGGACGATTCGGCGTATCGGCTCTCCCAGTCGAGCGTCTCGGCCCCGATGGCCGGCCATGGCTCGAATGTGCTCATCGCTCTCCTCGCGCGGTTTCATACTCCGCTCGGCCCATTTTATGAGAAATGAGCCGAATTCATAAGAGCCGACGAGTATTTTATGAGATCGCTACTCGAGCGAGTGGGTGAAGCGACCGGCGAGCAGCGTGGCCGCGACCGGCATGGCTCGCAGTTCGTCGACGGATGCCGCGTACGGGTCGAGCTCGATCACGGCGAGGTCGGCCCGGCCGCCGGCGCGCACCACGGCGCCCTGCCCTCCGGTCGATGCGGCGAGCGCGGCGCGCACCTCGATCGCCTGCTCGGGATGCCACGGGTCGCGTCCGTCGCGGGTGCGACCCACCGCTGCGGCGATCGCGACCCAGGGGTCGAGCGGCGCGACCGGCGCATCGGAGCCGAGTGCGAGTTCGACGCCTGCCGCCGCGAGGTCGGCGAGCATGAAGGCCCGGTCGGTGCGCCCCGCCCAGTAGCGTTCGGCGACGTCGCGGTCGTCCATGGCGTGCTCGGGCTGCACGCTCGCGACGATGCCGAGCCGCGCGAAGCGGGCGAGATCGTCACGGCGCAGCAGCTGTGCGTGCTCGATCGAGCCGCGGCATCCGACCGCCTCGAACGCGTCGAGCACCCGGGAGTTCGCCTGGTCGCCGATGGCGTGCACCGCCGGGGTGATGCCCGCACCATGGGCACGGCGCATGAGGGGCACGAGCTCCTCGTACGGCACCGTCGCGAGCCCGTAGGGGTGGTCGCCCGGCCCCAGCCCGGGATACGGATCGAAGCACCACGCGGTACGGGTGTTGAGCGAGCCGTCGGTGATGACCTTGTAGCCGCCCACTGCGACGAGTCCGCCCGTGCCCGGCACGTCGTCGCCGGTGCGCAGCCCCTCGGCGATCGCCCGATCGAGGTGCTGCGTGTAGATGCCGAACGACACGCGCAGCACGTCGACGCCCGCTTCGACGCGGCGCACCCAGTCATCGCGGTTCCAGCGCATCTCGTACTCCGTGACGCCCACCACGCCGCGGCGGGCCGCCTGGCGCGCGGCGTCGGCGACCCAGCGGTCGAGCACGGCATCGGCCACGTCGTCGATCTCGCGCACGAGCCGGAAGCAGTCGTCTTCGCGGAGCACGCCGCCGGCGCCGGCGAGGTCGTCGCCCACTCCGTACCGCCGGAGCGCCGCCGAGTTCAGCCAGCAGGCGTGCAGGTCGGCCGAGACGAGCACCACCGGCACCTCGCCCGAGACGGCGTCGAGCGCCTCGCGCGTCGGCGCATCGGCCCAGAGCCCGTCGCGATAGCCGAAGCCGATCACCTCGCGGTCGCCGCGGGCGACGGATGCCTCGACGAGCGACGCGACCGCGGCGGCCGACTCGGCACCGGCGAGATCGAGTCGGCGCGAGACCATGGCCCACTGGGAGAAGTGCACGTGCCGGTCGTGGAGGCCCGGCACGACGAAGCGCCCGTCGAGTTCGAGACGACGGATGCCGCCGGGCGAGGTCTCCCCCGTCGGCGTCACCGCGACGACGCGGCCTCCGGCGAGGTGCAGGTCGACGACCCCGTCGGTGCCGGGCAGTCGCGCGCCGGCGAGGAGCACGGGCTCGGCGGCATCCGCTGCGCCCGCAGTCGCACCGAGTGGATTCGCCCCGCTCATGCCTGCGCCGCCCGCATCGCCTCGTGCGTGCGACGCATCTCCGCGGCGAGCGCGGGGCTCGCGTAGGGGCCGTCGCCCTCGAGTTCGGCGATGATGCGCTCCACGGTCTCGACGGGCTTGTTCTGGCTCATCTTGTTCTTCGCGACGTACCGCGTGATGGGAATGCGGAGGCCGACGGTGCCCGCGGCGATGCGATCGGCGTAGGCGGAGTTCTCGGCCGTGCCTCGCATGCGCCGCGGCTCGGGCATGGCGTCTTCGAAGTGGTCGACGAGCGCCTCCAGCACGCGCAGGTTCTCGTCGTCGGAGAGCAGCTCAGGCGTGCCGTACAGGTGGGCGGAGACGAAGTTCCAGGTCGGCACGGCGGGCTTCGCGTCGTACCACCCCGGCGAGATGTAGCCATGGGGGCCTTGCACGATGAACACGACCTCGTGGCGACCGAGCTCGTGCACGACCTCGTCGGGGCGGCCGACATGGGTGAGCAGCGCGATGCCGTCGGCGGTCTCGTCGAGCAGCACCGGGTAGTGGGAGGCCACGAGGCCCGAGGCATCCGTCATGCTGACGATCGTCATCCACGGGTGTTCGCGCACGAGGCGCTTCACCTCGTCGTCGCTCGCAAGGGTGAAGCTGGGGTTCTGGCGCATCGCGGCTCCTTCGGCGGATGTCTCGGGCGAGCCCGGCAGGTCGCGGTCAGGCCTGCCGAGGCTCGGTCAGGCCTGGCAGTAGGGGCACCAGTAGAGCTTCCGGGCGCCCATCTCCTCGAGCACGATGTTGGTGCCGCACACCCGGCAGGGCAGGCCCTCGCGCTTGTACACCCAGTGGCGGTCGTCGCGGCTGGCCATCGCAGCGCGGTACGCCTCGGGGTCGAGGTCGTCCATGGTCATCATCTGCCCGGTCTCGACGCCGATGCGCAGCAGCTTCGCCCAGTCGCGCCACAGGTGGCGCACGTGCTCTTCGGGCACGAGCCTGCCCGGCGTGTGCGGATTCTGCTTCGCCCGGAACAGCAGTTCGGCCCGGTAGACGTTGCCGATGCCCGCGACCACGTTCTGGTCCATGAGGAGCAGGCCGATCGGGGTGGCCTTCTTCAGGATCGTGCGGGTGAAGCGTTCTTCGGCCTCGGGTCCGTCGTCGAGCAGCGGATCGGGGCCGAGACGGCCGACCACGGCCTCGACCTGGGCGGGGTCGAGCACCTCGCAGGCGGTGGGGCCGCGCAGGTCGGCGCAGATCGTGTCGGTGAGGAGGCGCACCCGCACCTGCCCGATCGGCTCGGGCGGGAAGGTGTCGAGGCCGTTGGCGTCCTTCTCCTTCTCGGACTCCGACATGCGCAGGCGGGTCTTGCGGGGCGCGCCGATCGACTGCAGCGAGTTCTCGCCGGCCGAGTCGAAGACGACGGCGTCGGGGTTCGGGCGGTCGAGGAAGGTGCCGGCCTGGTTCGTCTGGCCCATGCGTCCGTTCGCCGAGGCGATCGTCGCATCCATCAGGATCTCGCCCGCGAAGTCCCACGCGCCGTACATGCCGAGGTGCACGCGCAGCCAGACGTCGCCCTCGAAGCCGAGGAACATCTGCTTGCCGACGGCCCGCGCGTCGGTCATGCGCCGACCGTCGATCTCGGCGGCGCCGGCGGCGAACCGGCCCTGCGGGCTCGAGGCGCGCACGACGTGCCCGACGAAGTTGCGTTCGAACTGCCGGGTGATGCGATGGACGGAGTGACCCTCGGGCACCCGACTACTCCGCCGGTGCCTCGACGTCGACGCCCTTGCCCGCGATGTCGCCCGTCGTCTCGTACTCGGCGAGCTGGGCGATGCGGCGCACGTGGCGCTCGTCGCCGGAGAACGGCTCGGCGATGAAGGCGTCGATGTAGCGGATCGCCTCTTCGACCGTGTGCTGGCGCGCACCGATCGAGATGACGTTGGCGTCGTTGTGCTCGCGCGCGAGGATCGCGGTGTCCATGCTCCACACGAGCGCCGCACGGATGCCGCGAACCTTGTTGGCCGCGATCTGCTCGCCGTTGCCCGATCCGCCGAACACGACGCCGAGCGCGCGAACGCCGGCAGCCTGGTCGCGGGCGACGCCGAGCGCCGCGTTGATGCAGAACGCCGGGTAGTCGTCGAGGGCGTCGTACTCCGCCGGGCCGTGGTCGACGACCTCGTGACCGCCGTTGGTCAGGTGATCGACGAGCGTGCGGCTGAATTCGAGGCCGGCGTGGTCGGTCGCGATGTGGATGCGCATGCGCCAAGTCTAGGGATTCGGCGCCCAGGTGAGCGCACGCCCGTGGGGCTGCGCCCAGGCCTGCTGCACCCCGTCGACGGCGAGCACGAGATCGCTGCTCTCGTTCGGCACGTCGTCGCGCACGCGGATGCCGCGGACCACGCTCCGCCCCTCGACCGAGAGCCATCGACCGGGCAGCTCGTCCACCTGCCGGACGAAGGCCTCGCGGCCGGCCGCGTCGAGGTACATGAGCACCGCCGTGTGGAAGACGACGAGCGTGGCATCGGAGGGTGCGGCTGCGGCGAGCGCGGCGAGTCGCTCGTTGAGGTCGCCGCCGACGAGCTTCGGCGGGGTCCGGGCGGCGATCCGGGCGGCGGCCCTGAGCCGGGCCCGGCGATCGTCGTGCTCGGGCCAGACCAGGGCGTCGAGCCAGTCGACGTCGGCGGGCGAGCGCACGTCGAGCGGGTGCAGGTCGATGCCCGCGCGCCACACGACCTCGGGCATGGCTGCGGGAATGGGCGGCGGCACGTCGCCGCGCAGCGTGCAGTCGAGCACGACCTCGCTCGGGCCGTCGACGGGGTCGAGCTGCCCATGCCCCGAATAGCGGTAGCTGTACCGGTCGGGATAGAGGCAGAGGCCGGCGGATGCTCCGACCTCGAGCAGCGCGATCGGGCCCTCGATGCCGCCGAGCACGGGCAGGTGCAGCGCGCACCGGGCGGCCTCGTTGGTCTGGGTCGCGTGCGTCGACGCCACGTCGCGCACCTCGCCCCAGTGCTCGGCGAGCCATGCGGCGAACTCGGGGTAGCCGCCGCTCGGAGCGCCGAGCAGGCGCGCGGCCGAGAAGACGAGGTTCGGCTGCCGCTTCTGCGGCGGCAGCTCGTCGATGAGCGCGAGCACCGCGGCATCCGTCGCCACTCCCGCCGCCCAGGCCTCGTAGGTGGCGGACATGCCGTGCGCCTCGACCTCGGCGAACGATCGGTACCGGTCGGCGGTCGGTGCCGAGGCATCGGTGCTGGTGCTCATGGCGTCACGCTACTCCGGCGACGAACGCAACCGGCGCAGAGCGGCACACAGGTGATCGGGGGTTGCGGCCCGTAGAATCGCTGGATGCCCTCCGACGACTCCGCCTCCGTCAGCGCGCCCACGATCGACGCGCGCGATCTCGAGACGACGCTGCGGGTGCTGGCCACGCTCAGCGAGCTCGACCAGGACGACCCCGACTTCGAGACCGTGCGCCACGCGACGGCGAAGATGTTCAAGGCGGTCAAGGTCGCCCGCCGGCTCGAGAAGCGCCGCGTCATCCAGGATGCCGACCGCGCAGTGATCGCCGCGACGGCGACGGGCGCACCGACCCGCATCGACGACGAGACCCGCGGCGCCGACCTCGTGAGCGGCACCGACGCGCGCACCGCGGGCGAGCTGCAGGTGGCGCGCCCCTGCTACATCTGCAAGCAGCGCTACACCCTCGTCGACGCGTTCTACCACCAGCTCTGCCCGAGCTGCGCGGCCATGAGCCACGCCAAGCGCGACGCACGCACCGACCTCACGGGCAAGCGCGCCCTGCTCACCGGCGGTCGCGCGAAGATCGGCATGTACATCGCACTGCGCCTGCTGCGCGATGGCGCGCACACCACGATCACGACCCGGTTCCCGCGCGATGCCGCCCGCCGGTTCGCCGCGATGCCCGACGCCGGCGACTGGCTGCACCGCCTGAAGATCGTCGGCATCGACCTGCGCGACCCCGCACAGGTCATCGCGCTCGCCGACGACGTCGCGGCGCAGGGCTCCCTCGACATCCTCATTAACAACGCGGCGCAGACCGTGCGCCGCTCCCCCGGTTCGTACTCGCCCCTCGTCGAGGCCGAGTCCTCGCCATTGCCCGACGGCCCGATGCCCGAGCTCGTGAGCTTCGGCCACACGAACGACGCGCACCCGCTCGCGCTCGCCGACTCCGTGTCGAGCCACCCGGTGCTCACCTCGGGCCTCTTCGCCGGCACGATGACGGCCGACGACCTCACGGCCCTCGCCCTCGCCCCCGGTTCGAGCTCGCTCGCGAAGCTCGCCGACCGCACCGCGATCGACGCCGGCGGCCTGGTGCCCGACCTGCACCACGAGAACAGCTGGAGCGCGGCCGTGCAAGACGTGGATCCGCTCGAGATGCTCGAGGTGCAGCTCTGCAACACGACGGCCCCCTTCATCCTCGTGAGCCGCCTGCGGGCATCATTGGCCGCTTCGGAGGCCCGTCGCACCTATGTCGTCAACGTCTCGGCGATGGAGGGCGTGTTCAGCCGCGGCTACAAGGGCCCGGGGCATCCGCACACCAACATGGCGAAGGCCGCGATGAACATGCTCACGCGCACGAGCGCGAAGGAGATGCTCGCCGACGGCATCCTCATGACGAGCGTCGACACGGGATGGATCACCGACGAGCGGCCGCACCCGACGAAGGTCCGGCTCGCCGAGGAGGGCTTCCACGCGCCGCTCGACCTCGTCGACGGCGCCGCGCGGGTGTACGACCCGATCGTGCGCGGCGAGGCCGGCGAAGACGTCACCGGCGTGTTCCTGAAGGACTACGCGCGCGCCGACTGGTGATGACGCGGCCTCCTCGCCGAACCGCGTTCCTGAAGGACTCAGCGCGCGGCGACTGGTGACGCCACGGTCTCCTCGCCGAGAGGGGCCGCGTTCTGGGGGCGGCGGGCTCGACGACGCCGACAGTAGGCTCGCGAGCACCAACCGGGGAGGCGAGGGCGCATGCTGGTCGTGATCGTGTGCGGCATCCTGCTGCTCTTCGGCATCGTGCTCTCCGTGATCTGGTCGGGCGAGCGTCTCCAACCCCCGCCGATCCCGCACACGCTCGCCACCGCGAACAGCGGGTCGCCCCAGCGGTCCCCGCGGCTCGCGGTGCACACCGACGGCGTTCGCCTCTTCCTCTGGTGGGCGGCCGTGTTCACGGCGATCGGCACGGCATCGGGGCTGCTCATCACCGGAGCGGGCGGGCGCCTGATCATGCGACTCCTCGCCGCGGCCTCTCCGGAGGCGACCGGGGGCATCACCGAGGCGCAAGCGGATGTCGGCGAGATCACCGTCGACGGCACGATCTCGTACCTCGTTTTCGGCGCACTGCCCGCCTCGGTGCTCTCGGCCGCCCTGTTCCTGCTCGTCGCGCCGTGGCTGCCGCGCGGTCGCCTCGCGGGTCCGAGCTTCGGCGCGCTGCTGCTCGTCACGCTCGCGCCGTTCCTCGATCCGCTTCGCGCCGACAACTTCGATTTCAACTTCGTCGGTCCCGGATGGCTCGCGGTGATCGCCTTCTCGCTGCTCGCCCTGCTGCAGGGCTCCTTCCTCGCCGCGTTCGCCGGCCGTCTCAGCCGCAGCCTTCCGCTCGTCACGCGCGAGCGGTGGATCGGCCCCGCGGCGCCGCTCGCCCCGGCCGTCGTCCTCTTCCCCCTGGGCATCGTCATCGCCGTCGGTGCGCTCGTCGCCTTCGCGATCCCGCGGGCACTGCCGTGGTTCCTCGCCGTCCGTGCCTCGAGGCAGGGCGTCATCACTGGCCGGATCCTCCTCGCCGTCGCCGTGGTCGCCTCGCTGCCGTTCTTCCTCGCAGCGGTCGTCTCCATCGTCACGCGCTGAGCCGCGGCATCCGTTCGCCGCATGATCGCCGTGCGATCGCCGCACGTCCGTGACCCCGGGCCGCCCGAGAGCTAGGCTGATGCACGTTGCCTGCGGCCACGAGCCGCGTCGATGACTGCCGAAGGAGCAGACGTGCCCGGAGAGAACCTCACCCGAATCGAAGCCGAGGAGCGCGCTGCGCTCGTCTCGGTGCGCGACTACGACGTCGTGCTCGATGTCACCACAGGGCCGGAGGTGTTCCGCAGCCAGACGACCGTGCGATTCACCGCCACCGCAGGTGCGTCGACGTTCATCGACGCCATCACGGCGGCCGTGCACTCGGTCACCCTGAACGGCGTCGAACTCGACCCCGCCGAGGTGAGCGACGGCGTGCGCATCCAGCTGCCGAACCTCGCCGCCGAGAACGAACTCGTCGTCGTCGCCGACGGCCGCTACATGAACACCGGCGAGGGCCTGCACCGCTTCGTCGACCCCGCCGACGGCGAGGTCTACCTCTACACCCAGTTCGAGGTGCCCGACTCGCGCCGCATGTTCGCCGTGTTCGAGCAGCCCGACCTGAAGGCCGAGTTCAGGTTCACGGTCACCGCGCCGTCGCACTGGCAGGTCATCTCGAACCAGCCGACCCCCGAGCCCGAGCTGCACCCCTCGGGCCGCCGCGCCGACGACGTCTCGACGGCCACGTGGGCGTTCGAGCCCACCCCGCGCATGTCGAGCTACATCACCGCGCTCATCGCCGGCCCCTACGACGTCGTGCGCGACGAGCTCACGAGCTCCGACGGGCGGGTCATCCCCCTCGGCGTGTTCAGCCGCAAGAGCCTCTCGCAGTACCTCGACGCCGACTACATCTTCGAGAAGACGAAGCAGGGCTTCGAGTACTTCGAGTCGAAGTTCGACGTGCCCTACCCGTTCACGAAGTACGACCAGCTCTTCGTGCCCGAGTACAACGCCGGTGCGATGGAGAACGCGGGCGCGGTGACCTTCACCGAGGTCTACGTCTTCCGCTCGAAGGTCACCGACGCGATCAAGGAGCGCCGGGTCGTCACGATCCTGCACGAGCTCGCCCACATGTGGTTCGGCGACCTCGTCACCATGAAGTGGTGGAACGACCTGTGGCTGAACGAGTCGTTCGCCGAGTGGGCGTCGACGATCGCCACCGCCGAGGCCACCGAGTGGCACCACGCGTGGACGACCTTCAACTCGATGGAGAAGAGCTGGGCGTACCGTCAGGACCAGCTGCCGTCGACCCACCCGATCGTCGCCGAGATCCGCGACCTCGAGGACGTGCTCGTCAACTTCGACGGCATCACCTACGCCAAGGGCGGGTCGGTGCTGAAGCAGCTGGCCGCCTGGGTCGGCATCGAGGCGTTCTTCACCGGCGTCTCGGCGTACTTCAAGAAGCACGCCTGGGGCAACACGACCCTCTCCGACCTCCTCTCCGAGCTCGAGGTCGCGAGCGGCCGCGACCTGTCGGCCTGGTCGAAGCTCTGGCTCGAGACCGCGGGCGTCAACACGCTGCGCCCCGAGATCGCGACCGATGATTCGGGCACGATCACCTCGTTCACCGTGCTGCAGTCGGCGCACCCCGACTACCCGACGATCCGCCCGCACCGCGCCGCGATCGGCTTCTACAACCTCGTCGACGGCGCGCTCGTGCGCGAGCACCGCGTCGAGCTCGACATCGACGGCGAGCGCACGGATGTCGCGGAGCTCGTCGGCCTCGCGCGCCCCGACCTCGTGCTCCTGAACGACGACGACCTCGCCTACGCGAAGATCCGCCTCGACGAGGCGTCGCAGCAGGTCGCGATCGCCAACCTGTCGAAGATCGAGGACCCGCTCGCGCGCGCCCTCGTCTGGAGCTCGGTGTGGGACGCCGTTCGCGACGCCGAGACGAGCGCGAGCGACTACCTCGAGCTCGTGCTCGGCAACATCGCGAGCGAGACCGAGTCGACGACGCTGCGCATCATCCTCGCGAACGCGCAGCTCGCGGCGAGCTCGTACGTCGCCCCCGAGCACCGTTCCGACGCGCGCCGTGCGCTCGCCGACGGATTCTGGCAGCTCGCGCAGCAGGCCGCGGCCGGCAGCGACGCCCAGTTCCAGTTCGTGAAGGCGTTCGCCTCGATCGCCGAAGCCGGGTCGCACGTCGACGCCCTCGCGGGGCTCTTCGACGGCTCGATCACGCTCGACGGCCTCGACATCGACACCGACCTCGGCTGGGAGCTGCTCATCGCGCTCGTCGCCGCAGGCCGCGCGGGCGATGCGGAGATCGACGCCCGCCTCGAGTCGGACAAGACCGCCACGGGTCAGGAGTCGGCCGCGCACGCCCGCGCTGCGACGCCGACCGCCGAGGGCAAGCAGCGTGCGTGGGCGTCGGTCATCGACGTCGACACGGCGACGAACTCGGTCGTGCGCACCACGGCGACCGGCTTCGTGCGCGCCGACGACCAGTCGCTGCTGGCGCCGTTCATCGAGCGGTACTTCGGCATGCTCGACGGCATCTGGAAGCGCCGCAGCTACGCGATCGCCGAGAAGCTCGTCGACCTGCTCTACCCGGCGCCGCTCGCCAACCGCGAGCTCGTCGACGCGAGCCACGCCTGGCTCGCCGCGAACGCCGACGCTGCGCCCGCGCTGCGCCGCCTCGTCGTCGAGAACGTCGCCGGCGTCGAGCGTGCGCTCGCCGCGCAGGCGCGCGACGCGCAGTAGCACCTCCGCACGACCGCTCAGGGCGGGTCGAGTGGTACTTCGGTACCACCTCGGCCCGCCCTGAACCATTCTCAAGACGGATGTCCCGCGCTCGCCCGATCCCTAGCCTTGAAGCATGATCACGGCAGAAGGGCTCGTCAAGCGCTACGGCGCGAAGACCGCCGTCAACGACATCAGTTTCACCGTCCGGCCCGGTCAGGTCACCGGATTCCTCGGGCCGAACGGCGCGGGCAAGTCGACCACGATGCGCATGATCGTCGGGCTCGACCGTCCGAGCGCCGGTCACGTGACGGTCAACGGCAAGCCGTACGCCGCGCACCGCGCACCCCTGCACGAGGTCGGCGCCCTCCTCGACGCCAAGGCCGTGCACACCGGCCGGACCGCCTACAACCACCTGTTGGCGATGGCGGCGACGCACGGCATCGGTGCGAGCCGGGTGCGCGAGGTCATCGAGCTCACCGGGCTCGAGTCCGTCGCCCGCAAGCGGGTCGGCGGCTTCTCGCTCGGCATGGGCCAGCGCCTCGGCATCGCCGCAGCCATGCTCGGCGACCCGTCGACGCTCATCCTCGACGAGCCGGTCAACGGCCTCGACCCCGAGGGGGTGCTGTGGGTGCGCCAGTTCGTACGCCACCTCGCCTCCGAGGGCCGCACGATCTTCCTCTCCTCGCACCTCATGAGCGAGATGGCACTCACCGCCGATCACCTCATCGTGCTCGGCCGCGGTGAGATCATCGCCGACGCCCCGGTCGCCGACATCATCGCCGGCGGCACGCGTCCCCGCGTCCTCGTGCGCTCCCCGCACTCCTCCCAGCTCGCCGACCTGCTCGCCGCGCCCGACGTCGCGGTGATCCGCTCCGAGGCCGGCGTGCTCGAGGTCACGGGCGTCGCGGCACCCGGCATCGGCGACCTCGCCGCACAGCACGGGCTCGCGATCCACGAACTCACCCCGCTCAGCGCGTCGCTCGAAGAGGCCTACATGGCCCTGACCGCCGACGCCGTCGAATACCGCACGGAGGCAGTCCGATGACCACGACCACCCCGCCGCTGGCGCACCCGTCGCAGCGCGCTCGCTCCACCTCGCTGTCGTTCGGCGGCGTCCTCCGCTCCGAGTGGATCAAGCTCCGCAGCCTCCGCTCGACCACGTGGTCGTACCTCATCGTCATCGCGATCTCGCTCGGCATGGCGCTCGTCATGTCGCTCAGCATGGCCAGCGGCCTGAACGGCGGTGTGGATGCCTCGGCCATGCCGGCCGCCGACCAGGTCTCGCTCGTCGTGCAGTCCTCGGTGTTCGGCGTCTTCTTCGGTCAACTCGTCGCCGGTGTGCTCGGCGTGCTCGTCATCAGCGGCGAGTACTCGACGGGCATGATCCGTTCGACGCTCACGGCCGTGCCGAAGCGACTGCCGGCCCTCGCGGCCAAGGCCGTCGTGCTGTTCGTCGCCACGTTCGTCATCGGGCTCCTCGCCAACATCGGCGCGTTCTTCGTCTCCTCGGTGGTCTTCGCGGGCATCGACGTCTCGGCGAGCATCGCCGACTCCGCGGTGTTCCTGCCGCTCCTCGGCGGCGCGCTCTACCTCGCGCTCGTCGCGGTGTTCGCGCTCGGTGTCGGCACCATGATCCGCAGCAGCGCGGGCGGCATCGCCACCGTGCTCGGCCTCCTCCTGCTCCTGCCGATGGTGCTGCAGATGATCCCCGCCGAGTGGGCGCACGACCTCATCCCGTACCTGCTCTCGAGCGCGGGCATGAACCTGTTCACCTCGACGACGGCGGAGCCCACCGCCGACGGGTTCGGCGTCTGGCTGAACCTCCTCATCGTGCTGGCGTGGGTGGGGGCATCCATCGCCGGCGCCGCGGTGCTCCTGAAGCGACGGGACGCGTAGAGTCCAGTCCATGACGGAAGCACCCATCTCCCCCGGCTACCCGGCTTCGGTAGTCGGGGGAGAACTTCGTCTACCGAAGCCTCCTGGCGTCGTGCGCCAGTTCTGGGCGCGGCATCCGTGGCTCACGGACTCGTTGATCACCGCGCTGTACTTCGTGCCGACGTTCTTCGGATCCATCGCCACACTGTTCGTCTCGGATCCGCCGCCCGCGTGGATCGCCGTCGCGCAACTCGTCGCCATCGCGGTGGCGGCCGCCGCGATCCTGCTGTTCCGCCGCCGCCGACCCTGGCTGCTCGTCATCATCGCCTGGCTCGTCTGCCTCGTGGTCTACCCCTTCGGGTCGACCGACGTGCTGCCGATGCTGCTCGCGCTCTACGCCCTCGCCGTCTACGGCTCGACGCGCTCCGCCTGGATCGGGTTCGCCGGCTCGACGGTCGTCGCGACCGCCTCCTCCTACATCGCCGTCTGGGCGCACGCCGACGACACGGTGGCGCCGTTCGGCGCGAACGCACCGGCATCCGCTTCGCAGTTCACGGTGCTGCTGCTGATCGCGACCCTCATCGGCGTGACCGTCGGCAACCGGCGCCGCTACCTGAACGCCCTCATCGCGCGAGCGCACGACCTCGCCCGCGAACGCGACCAGCAGGCCCAGCTCGCGACCGCGCTCGAACGCTCGCGCATCGCCCGAGAGATGCACGACATCGTCTCGCACAGCCTCACCGTGATGGTGACCCTCGCCGACGGTTCGGCGGCGACAGCGGGGCGCGACCCGGAGCGCGCGGCCGAGGCGATGCAGCTCGTGGCCGAGACCGGTCGTGCCGCCCTCGTCGACATGCGCCGCATGCTCGGCGTGCTCGCCGAACCCGACGAGACGACGACCTGCCCCGACGAGCTCGCTCCGCAACCGGGCACGGCGGCGCTGCCGGAGCTCGTGGAGCGATTCCGGGCCGCCGGTCTGCCGGTGCAGCTGACGACCGTCGGGCCGGCGATCGTCGACCCGAACCTGCAGCTGACGGTCTATCGCATCGTGCAGGAGGGGCTCACCAACGCACTGCGGTACGCCGCGACCGCGCATCGCGTCGACGTCAGCGTCGAGCACGCCGACGACACGGTGCGCGTCGACGTCATCGACGATGCCGCCGTCGCATCGACGTCGGAGCTCGGCAGCGGCGGCAAGGGGCTCGTCGGCATGCGCGAACGGGTCGCCCTCTACGGCGGCACGCTCGAGGCCGGACCGGGCAGCACACGGGGCTGGCGACTGCACGCCGAACTCCAGGCCGAAGAGGCCGCACCGTCCACGCCGACCACGCCCGCCGCAGACGACCCAGAGGACCCCGCATGAGCACCGCATCATCCCCCATCCGCGTCGCGATCGCCGATGACCAGGCGCTCGTGCGCACCGGGCTCCGCATGGTGCTCGAATCCGAGCCCGACCTCGTCGTCGTCGGTGAGGCCGCAGACGGGCGCGGCGCGATCGCACTCGTCGACTCGCTCGAGGTCGACGTCATGCTCATGGACGTGCGGATGCCCGACATCGACGGCATCGCCGCCACCGAGGCGATCGCCAGCGGAGACCGGGCCACACGGGTGCTCGTGCTGACGACCTTCGATCTCGACGAGTACGCGTTCGCCGCGATCCGTGCGGGAGCGAGCGGCTTCCTGCTGAAGGACTCGCGGCCCGCCGAACTCGTCGGAGCGATTCGCACGGTGCACGCCGGCGAGGCGGCGCTCGCACCCCGCGTCACGCGCCGGATGATCGAGCTCTTCGCCGGCGAGCTCCCCGGCTCCGCCGCGCCGAGCGACGCCCCAGGGCTCGACTCGCTGACTCCCCGCGAGCGGGAGATCCTGATCGCCATCGCCGAGGGCCGCAGCAACCCCGAGATCGCCGAGCAGTTCTTCCTCTCGGAGTCGACGGTGAAGACCCATGTCGGCCGGGTCCTGCAGAAGCTCGACGCGCGGGACCGCGTGCAGCTCGTGATCTACGCCTACGAGCACGGGCTGCTCCCCATGCCCGGCTCATCGTGAGTCAGTAGGCTGACGGGGCACACGAACCCCACGGAGGCCCCTGCATGCCCGCTGCCGACCTGACCCGAATCGAAGCCGAACAGCGCGCCCGGGTCGTGCGTTCACCGCGCTACGACATCCGCCTCGACCTGTCGGGGGCGGGCGAGACGTTCCGCAGCGAGACGCTCGTCTCGTTCGAAGCCGAGCCGGGCGCCTCGACCTTCATCGAGGCGTGCACGACCGAGGTGCACGAGGTCACCCTGAACGGCAGCCCGCTCGACGCGGCCGTCGTCAGCGACGGCACGCGCATCCGCCTCGACGGCCTCGCCGGCACCAACGAACTGCGCGTCGTCTCGACGGCCGCGTACACGAACACCGGCGAGGGCCTGCACCGCTTCGTCGACCCCGTCGACGGAGCGACCTACCTCTACACCGAGTTCGCCGTCGCCGAGGCGAACCGGGTCTTCGCGGTCTTCGACCAGCCCGACCTGAAGGCCTCGTTCACCTTCACGATCACCGCGCCCGCGGCGTGGACGGTGCTGAGCAATGCCGCCACGCCCGGGCCGGTGCCGGCCACGCGAGTCGCGACCGGTGCGGCCGATGACGGCGCGCCCGATGCCGTCTCGACGTGGTCGTTCGCGCCCGGCCCGGTCATCTCGAGCTACATCGTCGCGATCATCGCCGGTCCGTACGCCGCGTGGCACGGCAGCGCGCGCAGCGTCGACGGCCGCGACATCCCGCTCGGTGTGCTGACCCGCGCCTCGCTCGCGCGGTACGCCGAACCCGAGGTCATGTTCGAACTGGTGCAGGCCGGCCTGGGGTTCTACGAGACGGCATTCGGGGTGCCCTACCCCTACGGGAAGTACGACCAGATCTTCGTGCCCGAGTACAACTGGGGCGCCATGGAGAACGTCGGCGCGGTCACCTTCAACGAGGCCTACCTGTTCCGCTCGCGGGTCTCCGATGCTCGCCGCGAGCAGCGCGCGATCGTCGTGCTGCACGAGCTCTCGCACATGTGGTTCGGCAACTCCGTCACGATGAAGTGGTGGAACGACCTCTGGCTGAACGAGTCGTTCGCCACATGGGCCTCGACCCTCGCCACCGCGGCGGTCACCGAGTTCACCGGTGTCTGGGCGACGTTCGCGAGCGATGAGAAGACGCACGCCGCCGAGCAGGACCAGCTGCCGTCGACGCATCCCATCGTCGCCGAGATCGCGAACCTCGCCGATGTCGAGGTCAACTTCGACGCGATCACCTACGACAAGGGTGCGTCGGTGCTGAAGCAGCTCGTCGCGTGGGTCGGGCTCGACGCCTTCCAGCGCGGCGTCGGCGCGTACCTCACGGCCCACGCCGGCGGCAACGCGACGCTCCGCGACCTGCTCGACGAGCTCGAGTCGGCGAGCGGACGCGACCTCACGCGCTGGTCGGCGCTCTGGCTCGAGACGGCCGGCGTCAACACGCTGCGCGCCGTGATCGAGACGGATGCATCGGGCACGATCACCGCCGCACGCGTCGAGCAGAGCGCCGCACCGGGTCATCCGACGCTGCGCCCCCATCGACTCGCGCTCGGCTGCTACGAGCTCGGCGAGACCGGTCTCGCGCGCACGCACCGCATCGAACTCGACATCGACGGCGCCGTGACCGAGGTGCCCGAGCTCGTCGGGCTCGACCGCCCCGACCTGCTGCTCGTGAACGACGACGACCTCACGTATGCGAAGGTGCGACTCGACCCCGGCTCCTTCCGCACGGCGATCGACCACCTTCCGAAGCTCTCCGACCCGGTCTCGCGCGCCGTCGTGCTCGGCTCGGCGTGGGACGCGCTGCGCGACGCCGAGGTGCCGACGATCGACTTCGTGCGCCTCGTCATCGGCAGCATCGGGCACGAGACGCAGTCGGCCGCCCGCGGCCTCGCGCTCGCCCGCCTCGAACTCGCGATCGGCCGCTACCTCGCAGACGAGCATCGCACCCAGGTCGCCGCGGAGGCCGGCGACGCCATCTGGGCGCTCGCCGAGCTCGCCGAGCCGGGCTCGGACACCCAGCTGCAGTTCATCAAGGGATTCACCCGCATCGCCTCGACCGCGGCGCACGCCGACGTGCTCGGCAGCCTGCTCGACGGCTCGATCAAGCTCGCGGGGCTCGAGATCGACCTCGACCTGCACTGGGAGCTCGTGATCGCACGAGCCACGCTCGGTGCGGCAGCCGACGAAGAGATCGACGAGGCGCTCGCGAGCGACGACACCGCCAAGGGCCGGCTCCTCGCCGAGACCGCACGAGCCGCCCGCCCCGATCAGGCGGTCAAGGATGCCGCGTGGCGGCGCGTCGCGACTGACGCCGCATTGTCGAACGACCTCGCGCGCGCGATCGCCGACGGCTGGCAGCGCACCGCGCAACCCGAGCTGCTGGCATCGACCGCGACGGAGTACTTCGCCGGGCTGCAGCGAGTCTGGGCCGACCGGAGCTTCACGATGGCCTCGCTCATCGTGAAGCGGCTGTACCCGGCACCCCTCGTCTCCCCCGAGCTCGCGGCGATGACCCGAGCGTGGCTCGAGGCGAACCAGACCCCGGCACCGCTGCACCGACTGGTCTCCGAACAGCTCGACGAGCTCGAGCGGGCGCTCGCCGCGCAGGCGCGCGATGCCAGCGAGCTCTCGGGTGCGGCTCAGTAGACTTTCACACCATGTTCGGTTTTGAAGATCCAGGTCCCACGCCGGTCAGCGGTGACTTCTGGGCGGGCATCGTCGACTACTGGGTCGGCAACTGGGATGTCGTGCTCGGCAATCTCATCTCGATCATCTTCATCATCGTCTTCGCCCTCCTGATCCGCTGGGTGCTGCACTTCGTCATCGAGCGCATCGTCAAGCAGGTCGTCACCGGCGTCAAGAAGAAGCAGGACGTCACCGACACCCAGGCGCTCCAGGCCTCACCGCTGGCCGCCGTGCGACTCGTGCAGCGCACGCGCACGCTCGGCACGGTGCTCACGAACATCGTCAACGTCACGCTGTTCATCGTGGTCGTGCTGCTCATCGTCAACACGATCAATCCGACGATCCTGAGCTCGTTCGCCCTGCTCACCGCGGCCCTCGGCGCGGGGCTCGGCTTCGGCGCGCAGAACATCGTCAAGGACGCACTGAACGGCATCTTCATGGTCGTCGAGGACCAGCTCGGCGTCGGCGACGTCGTCGACCTCGGCCCGGCGACCGGCATCGTCGAAGAGGTGCGCATCCGCGTCACGAAGATCCGCGACGTCAACGGCACCCTCTGGTTCGTCCGCAACGGCGAGGTACTCCGCGTCGGCAACATGTCGCAGGGCTGGGCGCGCGTGATCGTCGATCTCGCGGTGCCGTACGACGTCGATGTCGACGAGGTCGAGGCGACGCTGCTGCGCACGGCCACCGAGATGGCCCAGTCCACCAAGTGGCGCTCGCGCGTGCTCGAGAAGCCCGAGGTCTGGGGCCTGGAGTCGATCACGGCCGAGGCGCTCGTCATCCGCGTGGTCATGAAGGTGCGCTCCTCCGCGAAGGACGACGTGGCTCGGGAGCTCCGCATGCGGCTCAAGCACGCACTCGACGAGATGGACGTGAAGCTCCCGAGCCTCAACAGCGTCGTGCTGGCCGGGTTCGAGGGCGCCACCCGGGTCAAGGGCGCGAGGCCGCCCAAGACGACCCCGAACGCCGTCGTCGCCGCGGGTGACACCGGAGCCGCCGCGGCCCGCGCAGCCGTGAAGAAGCCGCGCGCACCCCGCGCACCCCGCACACCGAAGCCGCCGGCATCCCCGGCCGGAGGAGCATCATGAGCGAGCAGCTGCCCGTCGAGGCATCCGGCCCCCCTCGGCCCGCGAACGTGCCGCTGCGCGGCACCGAGCACGGCTCGGCGCTCGGGCCGTCGTTCTACGAGACCGTCGGCGGGCGGCCGACGTTCGAGCGGCTCGTCGCGGAGTTCTACCGCGGCGTCGCCGACGACCCCGTGCTGAAGCCCATGTACCCCGAGGAGGATCTCGGCCCCGCCGCCGAGCGCCTCACGATGTTCCTCGAGCAGTACTGGGGCGGCCCCGGCACCTACAGCGAGCAGCGCGGCCACCCGCGGCTGCGCATGCGGCACCAGCCGTTCAAGGTGAACCCCGACGCCCGCGACCGCTGGCTCCTCCACATGCGCGCAGCGGTCGACTCGCTCGAACTGCCGCCACTCGCGGAGGAGACTCTGTGGGATTATCTCCAGCGAGCCGCGTACGCGATGGTCAACACGTTCGACGAGTAGCAGCACCCGCCCGACCGCCCCCCACCCGAACCCCACGCACCACCCGAGACGAAGGAGTCCTTGTGGCAGCCTCCCCCGCCCCCGCCGCACCCGAACGCACGCAGAAGCCCGCCGACGCGATCGTCGTCGGCGCCGGCCTCTCCGGCCTCGTCGCCGCAGCCGAGCTCGTCGACGCCGGCAAGCGCGTCGTGATCGTCGACCAGGAGCCGGCAGCGAGCCTCGGCGGCCAGGCGCACTGGTCGTTCGGCGGGCTCTTCCTCGTCGACTCGCCCGAGCAGCGCCGCATGGGCGTGAAGGACTCGCTCGAGCTCGCGAAGCAGGACTGGGACGGCACCGCCGGGTTCGACCGCGACGACGAAGACGACTGGGGGCGGCGCTGGGCCGATGCCTACGTCGAGTTCGCCGCAGGTGAGAAGCGCGCCTGGCTGCACGAGAAGGGCGTGCGCTTCTTCCCGATCGTCGGCTGGGCCGAACGCGGCGGCTACAACGCCATCGGGCACGGCAACTCGGTGCCGCGATTCCACATCACGTGGGGCACCGGCCCCGGCGTGCTCGCGCCGTTCATCGCCAAGGTGAAGGCGGGCGAGGCGGCCGGACTCGTCGAGTTCCGTCACCGCCACCGCGTCGACGAGCTCATCGTCGAAGACGGTGCCGTCGTCGGCATCCGCGGCGCCGAGCTCGCGCCCGACGGCGCAGGCCGCGGCGAGCCCTCGAACCGCGACGTCGTCGGCGAGTTCGAGCTGCGCGCACCCGCCGTCGTCGTCGCCTCGGGCGGCATCGGCGGCAACCACGACCTCGTGCGCGCCGCCTGGCCCGAGCGTCTCGGCACTCCCCCCGAGCACATGCTCTCCGGCGTGCCGGCCCACGTCGACGGACGCATGCTCGGCATCGCCGAGGCATCCGGCGCTCGGCTCGTCAACGGCGACCGCATGTGGCATTACACCGAGGGCATCACCAACTGGGACCCGATCTGGCCGAAGCACGGCATCCGCATCCTGCCCGGCCCGTCGTCGCTCTGGTTCGATGCGACGGGCAAGCGGCTGCCGGTGCCGCTCTTCCCCGGCTTCGACACGCTCGGCACGCTCGAACACCTCATGACGACCGGCCACGACCACTCGTGGTTCGTGCTCACCCAGAAGATCATCGAGAAGGAGTTCGCGCTCTCGGGCAGCGAGCAGAACCCCGACCTCACCGGCAAGGACCTGAAGCTCTTGGCGCAGCGCCTCGGCTCCGGCGCGCCCGGACCGGTCGAGGCCTTCAAGGAGCACGGCGTCGACTTCGTGGTCGCCGACACGCTCGACGAACTCCTCGACGGCATGCGCGCCCTCTCGCCCGAGGCCGAGCTCGACACCGCGAACATCGAACGCGAGATCCTCGCACGTGATCGCGAGGTCGACAACGAGTTCACGAAGGACCTGCAGCTCACGGCCGTGCGCGGCGCCCGGAACTACCGCGGCGACAAGCTCATCCGGGTGGCGACGCCGCACCAGATCCTCGACCCGAAGGCCGGGCCGCTCATCGCGGTGAAGCTGCACATCCTCACGCGCAAGAGCCTCGGCGGCATCCAGACCGACCTCGACTCCCGCGCGCTCGGCGCCGACGGCTCACCGGTTCCCGGGCTCTACGCCGTCGGCGAGGCATCCGGATTCGGCGGCGGCGGCGTGCACGGCTACCGCGCGCTCGAGGGCACCTTCCTCGGCGGCTGCCTCTTCACCGGCCGGGCGGCCGGGCGGGCGATCGCCCGGGGCTGACCCGTGCGGTGACTCGGCCGCAGGCCCTAGGCCTTCAGGGTCCAGGGCTTGCGGCGCACGAGCACGTGACCGCGACGCGAGGAGAGGCGGGTCCAGGGGCCCGTCTCGAAGAGCTTCACCTCGTCGTCGCCGAGGAAGCCGAGACTGTACGCCGCGAACGCGGCACCGGTCGGCAGGAACTCGGCGCCGTCGACACCGCGGCCCCACACCTCGGACCGCACGCGCTGCACGAGCTGCTCCCCGGTGCCTGCGGGGATCGCCTCGGCGACCTCGTCGATGCCCGCACGGGCCGCAGCCTCGAGCGTCGCGGCATCCGTCGTGCCGAGCGGCCGCCAGCCGCCCCGCGGCGGCGAGATGCCCGCCCACGTGACGGTGTTGACCTCGGGCGGCCGCGACATCGACACGGGTCGCGAGTCGTCGTCTTCGCCGAGTTCGCCGCGAGCTCGCACGATGCGCTCGACGAGCGAGCGCATCGGCACGACCGAGTCGAACTCCTCGTCGTCGGCGAGGGCGAACGTACGGAGACCCAGCACCGTGGGGCTCTCATCGAGGATGCCCCGGGGGTACAGGATCGCGGTGTACACGGCGAGGATGCCGGAACCCGCGATGAGGCGTACGGAACCGTCTTCGACGCGCCCTGCGCGCTGGAGGTAGGTGTGCAGATCTCCGAGCGACAGGCTGTCGGCGAGCGTGAGTTGTTGAGCCATCTCCTGTCTAAACTACCAAGAGAGCGCCGCCGCCCCGGCGGTCACACGCTCATTGGGTCACGAGCGGTCACCGACCACCGACACGGAGGAACGATGAACGGTCCGATCGACGGCCTGCTGAGCACCCTTCACCTCACCGACACGGGTGCCCGCACCACCGAAGACATCTTCACCGGGCCGTCGCAGTGGATGCCGCTCGGGCGCGTCTTCGGCGGCCAGGTGCTCGCCCAGTCGCTCATCGCGGCGATGCGCACCGTGGCCGATGACCGCACGATCCACTCGATGCACGGCTACTTCCTGCGCCCCGGAGACGTCGCGCACCCCATCACGTTCAGTGTCGACCGACTGCACGACGGCCGCTCCTTCTCGACGCGTCGCACGCACGCCTTCCAGAACGGCGTGCCGATCCTCTCGCTCATCGCCTCGTTCCAGACTGAAGACGACGGCGTCTCGCACCAGGTCGAGATGCCGACCGATCTCCCCGACCCCGAGACGCTGCCGTCGACGGCCGACGTGCTCGGCGCGTTCGACCACGACATCGCGCGGTACTGGTCGAACGAGCGGGCCTTCGACGTGCGGCACGTGCCGTCGCCGGTGTACCTCCGGGTGGAGGGCGAGCGGGTGCCGCGCCAGGCCGTGTGGATGAAGGCGTTCGGCCGTCTGCCCGACGATCTCAACATGCACCGGGCCGCACTCGCGTACGCGAGCGACTACTCGATCCTTGAGCCGATCCTCCGCGCCCACGGCGTCGCCTGGGCGACTCCCGGCCTGAAGGTCGCGAGCCTCGACCACGCGATGTGGTGGCACCGCGATGCGCGCGTCGACGAGTGGCTGCTCTACACGCAGGACTCGCCGTCGGCGAGCGGCGGTCGAGGCCTCTCGCTCGGGCGCATCTACACGCGCGACGGCGTGCTCGTGGCGAGCGTCGCGCAGGAGGGCATGGTGCGAGTGCCGTCGCCGGCCCCGAAGCATTCGCCTGAATAGATCCTGTGCAATCCGTCGTTCTGCTCGGCCGGTGACCCACAATGGGGCCATGGGCGCTCGCGTGTCGCGAGCGACGCGGACGAAGGAGTTCTGGCAATGACCGATCCCACCCGACGCACCATCCTCACGCTGGGCTCCGCCGGCGCGATCGGCGGCGCCCTCGCACTCGCCGGTTGCGCAGCGGATGACGCGAGCCCGAGCGGTTCGGCCAGCGCGCCTCCGACCCTCGTCGAAGATCCGCCGACCTCGACCCAGACGGCAGCTCCCGACGCACCGGCACTCGGGGGCGACGTCGCGGCACTCGCCGACGTTCCCGTCGGCGGGAGCATCAGTGCCACGATCGATGGGGCGCCGGCACTCGTCGCGCAACCGACGGCAGGCCAGGTCGTCGCGTTCAGCGCGATCTGCACGCACCAGCAGTGCGTCGTCGCTGCAGCCGGCGACGAGTTCCATTGCCCGTGCCACGGCTCGATGTTCGATGCCGCGACAGGCGACGTCATCCAGGGCCCTGCGCTCGAACCGCTGACCCCGATCGCCGTCGCCGTCTCCGGCGACCGCATCGTCACCGCCTCCTGAGCATGGACTACACGTTCGCAGGGCTCCCCCTGCACGTGCTGCTCGTGCACGCCGTCGTGGTGCTGACCCCGTTGCTCAGCCTGCTCCTGATCGTCATCGCGGCGTGGCCCGGCGCCCGGCGCGTGTTGTGGCTGCCCGCGCTCGTCGGTGCGGCAGTGCTGCTGCCGCTCGGGCTCGTCACGGTCGAGGCGGGCAAGTGGCTCGAGCAGCGCGTGCCGCCGGCGCCGCTCATCCAGGTGCACACCGCGCAGGGCGAAGACATCGTGCCGTGGCTGGTCGCGCTGCTCGTGCTGGCCGTGGCGATCGCCGGCTGGGCGCTCGTCGAGCAGACGGCACGTCGACGCGCCACGGACGACGGCACGACGGGCGGGGCGGCGCCGAGCCGCGGCTTCCGCATCGCCGTCGGGGCCGTGCTCACCGTCGCGGCGCTCGTCATCGCAGCCGGATCGACGTTGACGCTCGTGCGGATCGCAGAGGCCGGCAGTCGCGCCGTCTGGGAGGGGTCGTTCAGCGACGAACCGCTCGACTGAGTCGGCGCACGTGTGAGTCGGTGCCGCGCCTCAGCGCCGACGGAACACGATCGGCTCGCCGAGATAGGGCTCCCACGCTTTGCGTTCGGTGTCGCCGATGCGGCGAGGCCGCTCGGTCTCCGCATCGACGAGCACGATCGTCGTGACCGCGCGCGTGTAGAGCACACGTGGCTCGACACCGACCGGCGTGAACACCTCGTAGCAGACGTCGAGGCTGGCACCGCCCATATGGCCGATCCAGAGTTCGATGTCGACCGGCTGGCGCTGGTACGGGATCGGGGCGAGGTACTCGACCTCCTGGCGCGCGATCAGTGTGATCGTGGTCGCGCCAGGAGTCGCATCGAGTACCGCGGTCGACGCCCCGGCCGCATGCTCGGACGTGTCGTCGTTCACCCAGAACGCCTGGATGCGAGCCTCTTCGAGGAGGCTCAGCATGCGTGCGTTGTTCACGTGCCCGTAGGCGTCGAGGTCGCTCCACCGCAGTGGCGTGGGCACGTGAAGGCGCATCTCAGTCCCTCGTGAGCTTGCGGTAGGCCGAACGGTGCGGCTTCGCCGCATCGGGACCGAGCCGCTCGATCTTGTTCTGCTCGTACGACTCGAAGTTGCCCTCGAACCAGTACCAGTTCGCGGGATCCTCTTCAGTGCCCTCGTACGCGAGGATGTGCGTCGCGATGCGGTCGAGGAACCACCGGTCGTGGGTGATGACGACGGCGCAGCCGGGGAACTCGAGCAGCGCGTTCTCGAGGCTCGACAGGGTCTCGACGTCGAGGTCGTTGGTCGGCTCGTCGAGCAGCAGCAGGTTGCCGCCCTGCTTCAGCGTGAGGGCGAGGTTCAGTCGGTTGCGCTCACCACCCGAGAGCACGCCGGCCTTCTTCTGCTGGTCGGGGCCCTTGAAGCCGAACTGCGAGACGTAGGCGCGCGACGGGATCTCGGTCTTGCCGACGATGATGTAGTCGAGGCCGTCGGAGACGACCTCCCACAGGTTCTTGTTCGGGTCGATGCCGCCGCGGCTCTGGTCGACGTAGGAGATGTCGACCGTCTCGCCGATCTTCAGCTCGCCGCCGTCGAGGGGCTCGAGTCCGACGATGGTCTTGAACAGCGTCGTCTTGCCGACGCCGTTCGGGCCGATGATGCCGACGATGCCGTTGCGCGGCAGGCTGAAGCTCAGGTCTTCGATGAGGATGCGTTCGCCGAAGCCCTTGCGGAGCTTCTTGGCCTCGATCACCTGCGCGCCGAGGCGCGGGCCGACGGGGATCACGATCTCCTCGAAGTCGAGCTTCCGCGTGCGCTCGGCCTCGGTCGCCATCTCCTCGTAGCGGGCCAGACGCGCCTTCGACTTCGCCTGACGCCCCTTGGCGTTCGATCGAACCCACTCGAGCTCTTCGGCCAGGCGCTTGGCGAGCTTCGCGTCCTTCTTGCCCTGGACGCTGAGTCGCTCCTGCTTCTTCTCGAGGTACGTCGAGTAGTTGCCCTCGTAGGGGTAGAGGCGACCGCGGTCGACCTCGCAGATCCACTCGGCGACGTGGTCGAGGAAGTACCGGTCGTGGGTGACGGCGAGCACGGCGCCGGGGTACTTGGCGAGGTGCTGCTCGAGCCAGAGCACGCTCTCGGCGTCGAGGTGGTTGGTGGGCTCGTCGAGGAGCAGCAGGTCGGGCTTCTGGAGCAGCAGCTTGCAGAGCGCGACGCGGCGCTTCTCACCGCCCGAGAGCACGGAGATCTGCTCGTCGCCCGGCGGGCACCGCAGTGCGTCCATCGCCTGCTCGAGCTGGGAGTCGAGGTCCCACGCGTCGGCGGCGTCGATGGCCTCCTGCAGCACGCCCATCTCGGCGAGCAGCGCGTCGAAGTCGGCGTCGGGCTCGGCCATGGCCAGCGAGATCTCGTTGAAGCGGTCGAGCTTCGCCTTGATCGGCCCGACACCCTCCTGCACGTTCTCGAGCACGGTCTTGGTCTCGTCGAGCACGGGCTCCTGCATGAGGATGCCGACGGAGAAGCCCGGGCTCAGCCGCGCCTCGCCGTTGGAGGGCTGGTCGAGCCCCGCCATGATCTTGAGGATCGTCGACTTGCCGGCGCCGTTCGGGCCGACCACGCCGATCTTCGCTCCGGGGAGGAATGCCATCGTCACGTCATCGAGGATGACCTTGTCGCCGACCGCCTTGCGGGCGCGAACCATCGAGTAAATGTAATCAGCCATGTCGCCTACCAGTCTATGGGGCGGGTCTGTCCGACGAGACAGGTACCTGTGCCGAGCGGCGGGCGCACCGCTCCGTGGTACCCGCCGGAGGCCGGACCATACTGCCCGACGAGGCATTCGCCCTGGAAGAGGACCGAGAACTGCACGGAGTCGGCGGGCTTGCCCTCGGTCGTCGTGTCGGAGGTGACCTGCATCTGCGCCTTGTCGAAGCCACCGGCGACGAGCGCATCGATGAAGTCCCGCCCACCGGCCGAGGCGTTCGCCGCGACGACACCGCCGTTCACCCAGTCGAAGTAGGCCAGGTTCTCGGTGGCGGAGAGCTCGGGTCGGAACTCGGGGGCGGTCGGCGTCGCGGCACCCGGGTCGGACGGCGTCGGCCGTGCGGTCGCGGGAGCCGTCGGCTCGGGGTCGCCGAAGGTGCAGGCCGTCAAGCCGACGAGCATCGCGACCCCTGCGATGGCAAGGGCCGCGCTGGTACCGAACCGCCGTCTCATCGTTCCCCTCACCGGCGGTGGCGACCCGCCCGAGCCGATTCTAGGCGGTACGCCTTCGATGCCGGCTCGGGCAGGCCGTCGGCGGCCGCGGCACGCCCGTCAGCCTGCGAACGTCGCTTCGAGCTCGGGCCGCTCGAGGTCGTCGGCGTCGTCGGATGCCTCGACATCGTCGGCGTCCGCGTCGAACCCGAGCGGCTGCAACGCAGCGGTACCGGACCACAGGGAACCGCCGTCGATCGCCGGCTCCGATTCGGCCGCCTGCACGTCGAATCCGGCGATGGCGCCACCGGGCGAGGATTCTGCAGCCGCGGCATCCGATGGACGCGTGGATCGGACCTTGGCGTACGAGCTCACGCACCAGGCGAGGTCGTGACCGATGGAATCGGCCTCGATCTCGACGGCCGTGCCCGATCGCTCGCCGGTCTCCCAGGCCCGAAGCCGGAGTCGGCCCCGGATGATGAGGCGCTCGCCCTTGCGGATCGAGAGGCTCGCGTTCGTGGCGAGCTGACGGAAGGCCGAGACGGTGTACCAGTTGGTCTCGCCGTCCTCCCACGTCGCCTTCTCGCGATCGAACACGCGCCTCGTCGATGCGAGCCGGAACGTCGTGATGGCGAGTCCGCCGTTGGTGACGTGGTGCTTGGGATCGGTTCCCACGACTCCCGTCACGGTGATGATGTCGGTCATGTGCTGCACTCCTCGGTCGGATGCCGCCGCGAGTCGACGGCACGCGGCCCCGGGAGGCGCTCGTGCCGGATCGTCACCCCGGGGCCGCGTTCCGACCAGCATCGCGGGGCGGGCGAGGCGTCCGGCTCGCGCCGGTGCAAGCCGTGCAGAAGCACACCGTCACGCGAATGTGGAGGACGAGTCGGCGACCCTAGAGTTGCTCCATGAGCTATGTCGCCCTCCCCGAACGCTACGACCGCATGCGCTACAACCGGGTGGGCCGCAGCGGCCTCAAACTCCCAGCGCTCTCGCTCGGCCTCTGGCACAACTTCGGCCATGAACGCCCCTACGACACCCAGCGCGCGATCGTGCGCCGGGCCTTCGACCTCGGGGTCACGCACTTCGACCTCGCGAACAACTACGGCCCGCCGCCCGGCAGCGCCGAGGTGAACTTCGGCCGAATCCTCGCCGACGACCTCGCCCCGTACCGCGACGAGCTCATCATCTCGTCGAAGGCCGGGTACGACATGTGGCCCGGCCCGTACGGCGACTTCGGCTCGCGCAAGTACCTGCTGTCGTCGCTCGACCAGAGCCTCGGGCGCCTCGGCCTCGAGTACGTCGACATCTTCTACTCGCACCGGCCAGACCCCGAGACGCCCATCGAGGAGACGATGGGCGCACTCGCCTCGGCCGTGCGCCAGGGCAAGGCGCTCTACGTGGGCATCTCGAACTACGACCCCGACCAGACGCGTGCCGCCGCCGCCGCGCTCGAGGCCGAGGGCGTGCCGCTCCTCATCCACCAGCCGCGCTACTCGATGTTCGACCGGCATATCGAGGACGGCCTGTTCCCGGCGCTCGAAGAGGTCGGCGCCGCGAGCATCGTCTTCTCCCCGCTCGCACAGGGCCTCCTGACCGATCGGTACCTCGCCGGCGACGTTCCCGCCGACTCCCGCGCGGCGACGAGCCGGTTCCTCTCGCCCGACCGCATCAGCGGCGAATACCTGGAGCGCGTCCGCGCGCTCGACGGGATCGCGAAGGAGCGCGGCCAGACGCTCGCACAGCTCGCCCTCACGTGGGTGCTGCGCCAGCCGCTCGTCTCGAGCGCGCTGATCGGCGCCTCGAGCGTCGCCCAGCTCGAGCAGAACATCGCAGCACTCGACGCGGCGCCGCTCACCGACGACGAGATCGAGCGCATCGAGCCGTTCGCCGCGCACGGCACCGTGCTCGGCTGAGCCCACGCCCGACGGGCGACCGACGACCACCCCTCGACGAACGAGCGGATGTCGGTGGCCCGCCGTACTCTCGTGACACATCGCAGGGCCGGCTGCACCACGAGAGGAGCGACATGTCCGCCATCGCCACGAACGCAACGCGCATCCGCGAACCGTTCCCCGACGTCGTGCCCGGCCTGCAGATCTCGCCCGCCGCGCCGGGCCTGTGGCGGGTCACCCGCCCGCAGGGCGCGGTGCTCGGCCACATCGAACGGCGCGGCTTCGGCGACGAGGTGCGGTTCGGGGCGAAGCGACTGGTCGCGGGCGGCATCCGCTCGATCGAGCTCGGCGAATTCTGGTCGTCGCGCGCAGCCGCCGAGGTGTTCCGCTGAGCTCGAGCAGCACGTATTCGGGCACGCCGTCGTCGCTCGATCGTGACGACACGAGGCCGGGGTAATCTGCGGCCATGCAGTGGTGGAACGATCTCAGCTCATGGCTCGCCTCGAGTGCCTCGCGGCCCACGGTCTTCTCGGCCGTCGTGCTGTTCATCGCGGTGCTCGCCGCCGGGCTCCTCGCCGCCTGGATCGCCAATCTCGCGATCAAGCGACTCGTCGCGCAGCGCGACCGCGAGGCGAAGGCCGCCGCGATCGCCGCACTCGTCGATGCCGCGACCGAGGCCTCGGTGTGGAACTCGTTGACGCCGCAAGAACAGGTGCTCGCAGATCGCGCCGTCGGCCAGGCCGACATCGTCGTGCGACTGCTGCCCATCCGCGGGTCGGATGTCGCGGCGAACTGGGCGGCCCACCAGCTGCACGAGCTCAAGCGGGCGTCGGCGACGTTCGGATACCAGCTCGACCCCGCCGTGGTGGAGTTCCGCGATCGCCTGCTCGAGTGGCAGCGCCACCCCGGGCGCACGCGACGCCAGTTCCAGAACGACCTGGCACGCTGGCGCACGCAGCGCCAGGAGCCCGAGCAGGCTGCCGTCGACCAGCAGGACTCCTGGGTCGCCGAACAGCACCAGCAGCGCTATCAGGGCAGCGTCACCATCGCCGGCGAGGGCGACTCGACGGAGACCGCGGACACCGCGCCAACGGTCACGCTGCAGGGCGACCAGCTGCGCTGAGCCGCGCGCTCACGCGGAGCGGGCGCTGACCGGTGAGCGCCGGGCGTCTGCGACCACCACCCCGAGCCTGACGCGCTCAGCGCCACCAGTCGTCGAACATCGACACCGGAACCGCGCGCTTGTGCCGCGTCTGCAGGAAGCGCGCTTCGATGCGCTCGGCGACCGACTCGTCGATCTCCTCGCCCTCGAGATAGGCGTCGAGGTCGGCGTAGCTCAGGCCGAGGTTCGCCTCGTCGGACTGTCCGGGGTTCGCGTCGAGCAGGTCCGCGGTCGGCACCTTGAGGTACAGACGCTCCGGAGCACCGAGGTATGCGAGCAGCGCACGCCCCTGCCGCTTCGTGAGGCCGGTGAGGGGCAGCACGTCGGCTCCCCCGTCGCCGTACTTCGTGAAGAAGCCGGTGACCGCTTCGGCCGCATGGTCGGTGCCGACGACGAGCAGGCCGCCCTCACCCGCGAGGGCGTACTGCGCCACCATCCGCATGCGCGCCTTGACGTTGCCCTTGCCGAAGTCGCTGAGCGGCACGTCGGTCGCCGCAGCGAAGTCCTCGGTGAGCCCGTCGACGCCGCCCTTGATGTTGAAGACCACGGTCTCCTGCGGCTCGATGAAGCTCAGGGCCAACTGGGCGTCGTCTTCGTCGCGTTGCACGCCGTACGGCAGGCGCACCGCGATGAACCGCGATGGGACGCCCTCGGCGTCGAGCTCGTCGACCGCGAGTCGGCACAACCGTCCCGCGAGGGTGGAGTCCTGGCCGCCGCTGATGCCGAGCACGAGGCCCTTGGCCCCGGTCGCGCGCAGGTAGGCCTTCAGGAAGTCGATGCGCGACCGCACCTCTTCGGCGGGGTCGATGACCGGGGTGACGTTGAGTTCGGCGATGATTCGCGACTGCAGCTCTCGCATCCCACGACGATACCGCCGTCATGTTTCCAGCAGACGACCGGATGCTCCGGGCCGCCGCCTCCGCGTCGCCCACTCGCTCCGCTACCATCACGACAGGCTTCACCTGCCGCCTGAAACGGAGTGCCTCATGGAGATCTCGATCGGAACCATGGTGCTCGTGCCGGCGATCGCCGTCGCAGCGCCGCTGCTCGTGCGCGCGATCGGCAGATGGGTCGCCATCCCCCTCGTCGTCTTCGAGATCGTGCTGGGGCTCCTCCTCGGCCCGGCCGTACTCGGCTGGATCGTGCCCGACGACTTCATGACCCTGCTCGCCGACTTCGGCCTGGCCATGCTCTTCTTCCTGGCGGGCAACGAGATCGACTTCCGTGCCATCCGCGGACGGCCGCTGAGCCGCGCGGCGATCGGCTGGATCATCTCCCTCGCCGCCGGCATCGGCCTCGCGACCCTCCTCGCGGCGGACCTGCCAGCAGCGGCCTTCATCGGCATCGCACTGACGTCGACGGCGCTCGGCACGATCATGCCGGTGCTGCGCGACTCCGGCGACCTCGCCACTCCCTTCGGCATCGCGGTGATCGCCCTCGGTGCCATCGGCGAGTTCGGGCCGCTGCTCGCGATCTCACTGTTCCTGAGCGGGCGCAGTCCGCTGTTGGCCGCCATCGTGCTCCTGGGGTTCGCCGTGATCGCCGGCATCGCCATCTGGCTCGCCGCGAAAGGCGTCGGTAAGCGCATGCACCGCGTCATCACGGCGACCCTGCACACGAGCGGGCAGTTCGCCGTTCGGCTCGTCATCTTCGTCCTGCTCGCACTCGTCGCCCTGAGCATCGTGCTCGATCTCGACATGCTGCTCGGAGCATTCACCGCCGGGGTGCTCTACCGCCTGCTGCTCTCCGGCGCCCCGGAACGCGATGTCGAGATCGTCGAGACGAAGCTCGAGGCGGTGGGCTACGGGTTCCTCGTGCCCGTCTTCTTCATCAACACCGGGGTCGCGTTCGACCTCGAGTCGCTCTTCGCCGATGTGCGGACGACGGTGCTCCTGCCGGTCTTCCTCGTGCTGCTGCTCGTCGTGCGCGGACTCCCCTCGCTCCTCGCCGCCCCCAAGGGCTCGAGTCGACGGGACCTCGTCGCGACGGCGCTCTTCGGGGCGACCGGGCTTCCGATCATCGTCGCCGTCACCGCGATCGGCGTCGACAGCGGCGACCTGCCGAGCGGCACGGCGGCCGCCCTGGTCGGCGCCGGCATGCTCTCGGTGCTGCTCTTCCCGCTCATCGCGCTCGCCATTCGCAAGGGGCGATCGGATGACCCGGCGCGCGCGTCCGCGGACGATCCCTTCGTGCCCATCGAAGGCTGACCGGGCGATATCCCCGGGCGCTCCGGCGGGACGAGCCGGTGAGCGGCCATCGATGGCTATGCTTGCATGGCGGCGTTCCAGTCGGCCCCCCGTAGCTCAGTGGACAGAGCAGGTGGTTTCTACCCACTTGGTCGGGAGTTCGAATCTCTCCGGGGGGACGCCCTTCCCCGCTCGTCGAGCAGGTCGTGGTGCCACGAGCGGCCACGACGAGCGATTGTGACGATCGCGTGGCAGTTGCGGCACCTCACATCGCATTTCCGGATCTCGGTCTCGATCACCTCGAGGCTTCGACCGCGTCGTACGAGATTCGCGATCGAGTCGATCTTCTCGCCCCGCACGTGGTCGAACTCGAGTACCCGAAGGTCGAGGTTTCCGCAGTCCACGCACCCGTTCGCGAGGTGCGCGACGACGACGCGGCGCGCCTCGATGAGTCGGCGCGCGCTGGTCGCGCGGACATTCGCGGCGTGCCGAGCTGCATTCGCCCGGTAGTGGGCCTTCTGACAGTCCCGGCAGTACGAATGGAGGCCATCCCGGTTCTTCGGCGAGCCGTTGAAGCTGGTGCGCGGCAGTTCGACCTTGCAGCGGAAGCACGTCTTCATGTCGTGACCGTAGCGCGGGGCACCGACGCTTCGACGTCCCCTCCGTTCCGACCTCGTGGATCCTGCGACGCCGTTCGAGCAGCGGCGTCGGAGCACCCGGATAGACTCTCGGCATGCCTTCATCGAGTGACCGCCTGGTCTGGATCGACTGCGAGATGACCGGACTCGACCTCGCCGTCGATGAGCTCGTCGAGATCGCCGTCATCATCACCGACTACGACCTCAACCCCGTCGACGCCGGTCTCAGCATCGTCATCAAGCCCGACGCCAGTGCGCTCGAGAACATGGGCGACTTCGTTCGCGGAATGCACACGACGTCGGGCCTCATCGAAGAGATCCCCAACGGCGTGAGCGTCGCCGACGCCGAGTACCAGGTGCTCGAGTACGTGCTGCAGCACGTCCCCGAAGAGCAGAAGGCGCCCCTCGCCGGCAATTCGATCGGCACCGACCGCGCCTTCCTCGCGAAGTACATGCCGCGCCTCGACGCCCACTTGCACTACCGCAGCGTCGACGTCTCCTCGATCAAGGAGCTCGCCAAGCGCTGGTTCCCCCGTGCCTACTTCAACTCCCCCCAGAAGAACGGCGGCCACCGGGCGCTCGCCGACATCCAGGAGTCGATCCGCGAGCTGCACTACTACCGCCGCGCGGTCTTCGTGGCCGAGCCCGGCCCCACGACGGCAGAGCTCCAGAGCCTCTCGGCGACCGTCGTGAACGAGTTCGCCTCCAAGGTGTAGTAAGCTCGTCGAGTTGCCAGATCGCTCCGGCGGTCGACACATGGTGGGTATAGCTCAGTTGGTAGAGCGCCTGGTTGTGGTCCAGGAGGTCGCGGGTTCAAGCCCCGTTACTCACCCCAATCGTCCTTGGTAGTGGTACGGACCAAAGACAGGGT
>NZ_JBHURI010000002.1:36651-123718 GCF_042673425.1 Agromyces sp. NPDC056965
CGCGGGTTCAAGCCCCGTTACTCACCCCAATCGTCCTTGGTAGTGGTACGGACCAAAGACAGGGTCGCGGGTTCAAGCCCCGTTACTCACCCCAATCGTCCTTGGTAGTGGTACGGACCAAGGACAGGGTCGCGGGTTCAAGCCCCGTTACTCACCCCAAGTCTTTCTCGGCGAGAGCCGTTTCACCGCCCGTCGCATTTCGATCGGAGCCGCTCGTGGAACTCGATGCCGAAGCCTTCGAGGCGATCGTCGTCGATGAACTCGACCAGTTGTCCGACGACATGGTCGACGGCCTCGACAACGTCGTGTTCGTCGTCGAAGACCGGCCCGAAGACGGATCACTCGACCTGCTCGGTCTCTACGACGGTTGGGCCCTCACCGAACGCGATCGCTACGGATTCGGCGAGATGCCCGACCGCATCATCCTCTTCCGCGAACCGCTGCTGGCGATCTGCGCCGACGAGGAGGAGCTTCGCGAGGAGATCCACGTCACGCTCGTGCACGAGATCGCGCACTTCTACGGCATCGACGACGACCGGCTCCACGAGCTGGGCTGGGCTTGATCCGCGCCGGGTTACGCTGAATCCATGAGCCTCACCCCCGGCCGCATCGTCGGCATCGCCGTCGGCGCGATCGCGATCCTCGGCATCGGCGTCTACGGCCCGGCGATGCTTCTCGGCCCGCTTCCGACGGTGAACGTGACCGTCGCCGCCGACGTCGGTTCGGCACCCGACGAGAGCGCCTCGGCCGTGACCCTCCCGACCGAGGGAGCCAGCGCGATGGCCGTGCTCGGCGACGACGGCACCGCGACGACGCTCGGCGTCGCCGGCGACACCGAGGCCGTGCCGATCGGTGGGGCGGTGAAGCTCGTCACGGTGCTCGCGACGCTCGACTCCCTGCCGCTACCGCCCGACGGCGGCGGCCCCGAGATCACGATCAGCGCGGCCGACTACACCGACTACCTCCGCTACGTCGCTGAAGACACCCGCACGCTCGACGTGCTCCCCGGCCAGAAGTGGACCGAGCGCGACGTCGTTCGGGCTGTACTGCTCGCCTCGAGCAACAACCACGCCGACACGCTCGCTCGGTGGGCGTTCGGCGGCGTCGACCCGTACGTCGAGGCCGCCAACGCCTGGCTCGCCGAGAACGGCTTCACCGCGACGCACGTCGCCGACGCCACGGGACTCTCGGGCGACAACGTCGGAACGGCGGAAGAGCTCACCCGCCTCGCCGCCCTCGTGCTCGCCGACCCGCGCCTCGCGGAGCTGTTCGGCGTCGGCGACGCGCCCTCGGTGGCCGGCGAACGGACCATCCCAGATGTCGTCGCCCGCCCGGGCGATGCGGGTGTTCGGGCACTCGCACGGAGTTACACCGATCAGGCGGGCGTGAGCTTCGTCTACACCACCACGGTGCCCGGACTCCAAGGCGAACCACCGCACCGCCTCGTCGGCGCCACAACCCTCATGCCCGACTACGAGACCCTCGACGCCGGCGTGAGCACGGCCGTCACCTCGGCTGCCGCATCGGCGGTGCCGGTCGAGGTCATCACGGCCGGCACGCCCTACGCGAGCGTCGAGGCCGCGTGGGGCGACCGGGCCGAGCTGATCGCCTCGGTCAGCAGAACGGATGCGTCGTGGGGCGGCGCCGGCGCGGAGGCATCCGTCACCGTCGAGCCCTTCACGACCGCGGCCTCCGGCAGCGACGTCGGGCGCGTCAGCTTCACGACTGCGGCCGGCGAGGTCGCCTCACCACTCGAGCTGACGGGCGCGATCAGTGACCCCGGCCCGATCTGGCGTCTCATGCACCCCGCCGCGCTCATCGGCGCGTTCGTCGCCGATCAGCAGGGCTGATCGACCGGGAGAGCCTGCGCTCAGTCGTTCTCGTCGTCGGATTCGACCGGATCGGAATCGTCGGCGTCGAACCGGAACTGCACCCGCACCTGCCCGTTGACCTCGCGCTCGTCGACCGCGTCGTACCAGAACAAGGACTCGAGACCATCGACGGCGGCGACCATGCCGACGCGCTGCTCGGTCTTGCCGCCCACGAGGATCCGGTGCTCGAACTCCCCCTCGAGCGGGCCGTCGAGGAACTCCGCGACGTACTGGGCGCCTGTGTCTGTGCTCATATCACTACCGTAGCCCTCGGGGTGCTGCAGCGGCAGGTCGCACGCGCGGCCCCGCGTCGTGTCGCCGATCACGACAACTCAGGCGTCGGCGACGCGCACGCGCACGTCGGCGCGGCGTGCCGGTTGGGTTCGTGCGACGTAGCGTCGCCACTGGCGCTCCCACAGGTCCCAGTACGGGTCGAACGCCCCGGCGTCGCGCTCGAGCGCCCGGCGCTTGCGCACGCGCGGCGACGCCTCGACCCAGACCGTGACGGCCTCGATGGGAGCGGCCGCGGCGAAAGCACCGCAGCCTTCGACGATGAGCACGCGGCCCGGCGTGCTCCGTTCGATCGATGCGACTCGGTCGCCTGCCCAGTCCCATCGGCGCCACTGCCCGACTGCGCCGCGCGCATGGCGGGCGACGAGCTCGTGCGCGAGCGCAGCGCCGGCGGGCTCGAGTCCGTTCCACCCCGGATAGACGTCGTCGAGACGCACGAGCTCGGGGGCAGGGCCCGGCCACGCGCGCACGAGCGCGTCGGCGAGCGTGCTCTTGCCCGAGCCGCTCGGCCCGTCGATCGCCACGACCGGCGCGCCCGCGGCACGGCAGCGATCGAGCACGAGCCGCACGGCGGATGCCGCGGGCGCGCTCACGGTCGCACCGCCCGGGTCGCTCGCGCTCACGCCCACACCGCGTGGTACGTGCCCGCCCAGACGGCACATCCGATCGCGAGCACCGCGATGCCGACGGCGATGCAGAGCAGAGCGGCATCCGGCCACCCGACTCGGGACTCGCGTGCCCAGGTGCGCGAGTGGTCGGAGCCGAACCCGCGAGCCTCCATCGCGGTCGCGAGCTTGCTGCCGCGTCGAATGGCGAGCACGAGCAGTGCGAACGCCATGGTCGCGAACCGGCGGATCACGCCGTGGTCGCCGATGCCGCGCGCACGGCGTGACAGGGCCATCGCCCGCCAGTCCTCCATGAAGAGGCCGACGAGTCGTGCACCCGCCAGCGCGCCGAGTACGAATCGGCTCGGCAGTTTGGCGATCTGCGCGAGCCCGTCGGCGAGCTCGGTCGGATCGACGTTCATGAAGAGCAGCACCGCGGGAAGCCCGATCGCGAGCACGCGCACCGTGACGGCGACGGCGAGCTCGATCGATCCGTCGGTGATGCGGGCGAGCCAGAACGACCAGTACTCGGTGCCTTCTGGGCGCCCGTAGAGCAACATGCTGAGGCCGGCGATCGGCGCCGCGATGAGGATCGGCCAAGCCCGCGAGACGAGCAGCTTCGGGGTCACCCCCGCCATCGCGAAGAGCACGAGCTGCAACCCGAGCGCGACGGCGGCGCTCACCCAGTCGACGGTGAGCAGCAGCGGCGTCGTGAGCAGCATCGCGGCGGCGAGCCGGCTCACCGGGTTCACCTGGTCGACGAGATGCAGTCGCGGGGTCGGGCTCATGCTGCCGCCCCCAGGCGCAACACGTCGCTGCCGAGGTCGAGGTGCTGGTCGCCGAGCGCGTCGAGGTAGGCGGCATCGTGACTGACCGAGAGCAGCGTCGTGCCGTCGTCGACGAGGCCGCGAAGCAGGGTCACGAGTTCGATCCAGGTGAGTCGGTCCTGTCCGAACGTCGGCTCGTCGAGGATGACGACGCCCGGCTGCGCGACGAGCGCGCACCCGACCGTCAGGCGACGCTGCTCACCGCCGGACAGGGTGAACGGGTTCGCCGCAGCGAGCCGGTCGAGACCGAGGCGTTCGAGCACCTCGCGGGTGCGCCGAGCCGTCGTCGCGGCGTCGAGGCCGAGCGCGCGCGGCGCGACCTCGAGTTCGCGCTGCACGGTCGAGGCGACGAACTGGTGCTCGGGCTCCTGGAAGACGGTGCCGATGCGAGTGAGCAGCTCGCGCGACCGCCACCGGATCGGATCCGTCTTGAGTCCGGCGGCGAGCTCGTGCGAGGCGCGCACACGACCGCCGAGGGGTGCGAGCAGCCCGCCCATGGTGAGGGCCAGCGTCGACTTGCCCGCACCGTTCGGCCCGGTGAGCACGGTCGAGGCGGCGCGCGGCACTGCGAGCGAGAGTCCGCTGCGCACGACGGCGTCGCTTCGGCGACCGATCGCGAGATCGATGCCCTCGAGATCGACGACGGATGCCGCGGGCGAGGGCCGCGCTGCCGACACCGCCGGCGGCACCCCCGGCACCCAGACGCCGGCGGCGAGCAACGCGTCGCGCTGCGTGGAGAGGACGTGCTGCGGCTCGCCGTCGGCGATCAGTCGGCCGTCGCGGCCGAGCACGACCACGCGGGTGACGAGGTCGACCCAGACGTCGACCCGGTGCTCGACGACCACGAAGGTCGCGCCGGTGCGATCGAGCGTGCGAGCGACCGCCTGCCGCACCTCGTCGACCCCGACGGGATCGAGGTTCGCCGTCGGCTCGTCGAGCAGCAGGAGCCCCGGTCCCATCGCGAGGGCGCCCGCCAGCGCGAGGCGCTGCTTCTGGCCGCCGGAGAGCGCGTTCGTGGGGTGATCGAGCGGCAGGTCGAGACCGACCTCGTCGAGCGCCCGCCGCACGCGCGGCCAGATCTCGTCACGCGGAACGCCGAGGTTCTCGCACCCGAAGGCCACATCGTCGCCGACCCGCGCGAGGATCACCTGCGAGTCTGGATCTTGCAGCACGAGACTCGCTCGCCCGCGCACCGAACCGGGCCACTCGCCGTCGATGAGCAGCGAGCCGGTCTCGTCGCCCTCTTCGGCCCCGCCGTGAACGCCGGCGAGTGCGTGCAGGAGGGTCGACTTGCCCGACCCCGACGGGCCGAGCAGCAGTAGCCGCTCCCCCGGGGTGATGACGAGGTCGATGCCGTCGAGTGCGGCTCGCTTGCGCCCGGCGTGCCGCCACCCCCACCCGCGCGCCTCCACGCGCGCGGGCCGGGTGGCACCGGAATCGCGCCCCACGTCAGACCCGCTGCGCCACGTCTTGACCGGCGGCGAATCGGCTCAGTGCTCCCGTCGCTGCGAGACCGCGCACGATGAGCCAGCCGAGCAGCCCGGCGAGCACCGCGCCCGAGATGACGACGGTCGTGAAGTAGAGCCCGAGGAACTCCGGTGACTTCGCGAGGTTACCCGAGGTGAAGAGCTCGAGCGTCCACGCTGCGGCGCCGGCAGCGGCACCCGCGAGCATCGCGGGCACCAGGCCGAAGCGGCGGTAGGCGAAGATCGCGAACACCAGTTCGGCGCCGAGACCCTGCATCACGCCGGAGTAGATCGTCTCGATGCCCCACTGGTTGCCGACGAGGGCGGAGACGATCGCGGCGAGCAGTTCGACGAAGAGCGCTGCACCCGGCTTGCGGATGATGAGCCCGCCGAGCACGCCGCCGATGAGCCAGATGCCGACGGCGATGCCGCCGAGACCCGGCGTGAGCGCGTCGGCCGCGCTGAACCACGCGTAGCCGACGTTGTTCCAGAAGAGGAAGAGGAGCCCGGTCGCGACGCCGATGACGCTGGCGACGACGATGTCGACGACCCGCCAGCGCAGGTCGCGCGACTTGCGGGGCGTGGAGGGGCTGCTGGTTTCTGATGCTGCAGTGTGCACTGTCGTGCCCTTTCGATTCGTGGAAAGAGGCACGGGAAATTGAGATGTGATTGGCCTCCCTGCGCTGGCATGACCCAGATCAGGTTCGACGGTCGAAGGTTGAGAACCTTCCTCTCAGCCCGGCTCACCGGACTCCCGTGTTCGAGCACGAGTATACGCCGATGGCGCGGGCAGCGTCGTCGACGGCAACGGCCTGCGCCGCAGCCGACGGCGAGGTCAGCGCTTGAGTGCGCGGATCACCATTTTGAGCGCCTTGCCCGTGACCCAGACGAGCGGAGTGGCGACCAGCAGCAGCCCGATGAGGTTCGGTTCGAAGCGCACGTCACCCGAGCGGCCGACGTATGCGCCGAGCGGAATGGAGAGTCCGCCACCGCCACCGCCGCCCGCTTCGTCGCCCGAACCATCGGAGCCGCTGCCGGCACCGAAGCCGTAGTACCCGAGCGCCACGGGCACGAGCGTAGTGCCGTCGATGTCGACGGGGTCGCCGTAGGAGGTCTTCACACCGACGCCGGCGACGGTCTCAGCGAGGTCCAGAACGAGTTCAGCCATGAGTCAACGCTACCGGCGCGCCTGCTCTCGAACCACCCCTTGCGAGATTCGCCGGCACCGATTCAGCGAATGTCGCCGGCACCGGGTTCTGTGCGACGCGACGACTCGACCCGGTCGGCTGCTCGCTTCACGAGCGAGGCGGGCCGCACCGCACCGCGGCCGAACCGCGCCGTCACCTCGTCGATCGTGCGTTCGGCCTCGCGCCACTCCTCGTCGGGGTCCCACAGCATCGCACCGCTGCCCGAGGGCCGGAGTTGCTCGGCGCGCACGCCGATGAGACGGATGCGGGCCCCGTCGACTGCGAGCTCGCCGAGCGCAGCGGATGCCTCGTCGTAGATGCGCCTCGCGACGTCGGTCGGCTCCCCCAGCGTGCGCGACCGGGTGACGGTGCGGAAGTCGCCGTAGCGCAGCTTCAGCACGACCGTGCGCCCGACCACGCCGGCCCGACGGAGCCGTACCGCGACGTCGTCGGAGAGACGCAGCAGCTCGCGTCGCAGCTGTTCGAGGTCGGTGAGGTCGTACCCGAACGTGACCTCGTGCCCGATGCTCTTCTCCTCTCGCCCGGTGACGACGTCGCGGGCGTCGACCCCCATCGACAGGTGGCCGAGTTTCGCAGCGAGCGCCGGCCCCAGCGCCCGTGCGAGCGCGTCTGCCGGCATGGCGGCGACGTCGCCCACGGTACGGAGCCCGAGGCGGGTGAGCGACTCCTCGGTGACCTTGCCGACCCCCCAGAGCGCTGAGACGGGCAACGGGTGCAGGAACTCGAGCGTGCGATCGGCCGGGACGACGAGCATGCCATCGGGTTTCGCCCGGCTCGAGGCGACCTTCGCGACGAACTTCGTCGCCGCGACGCCGACCGAGCAGGTGAGACCGGTCTCGTGGTGCACGCGTCGACGCAGGCCCCACGCGATCTCGGCGGGGCTGCCGTGAAGCCGTCGTGCGCCGGACACGTCGAGGAAGGCCTCGTCGATCGAGAGCTTCTCGACGAGCGGCGTGACCTCTTCGAAGATCGTCATGACCCGGCGCGAGTACTCGGTGTAGCTCGCATAGTCGCCGCTCAGCACGACCGCGTTCGGGCAGCGCTGGAGGGCCAGCGACATGGGCATGGCAGAGTTCACGCCGTACTTGCGAGCCTCGTAGCTCGCGGCCGACACGACACCGCGGCCCGCCGTGCCGCCGACCAGCACGGGCTTGCCGCGCAGCTCGGGTCGCTTCAGCAGCTCGACGGAGACGAAGAACGCGTCCATGTCGACGTGCAGGATCGGCGTCGCCGAGTCGTCGACCGGACCGGTGGTCACTTGGCGCGACGAGCCGTCCTGCTTGCTCATGATGCGACCCTATCCGCTGCCGCCGTCATCGCAGACTCCGCTGGCCACCGCCCGAAGCGGTCAGAAGCCGAAGTCGCCGCCCCCACCGAAATCGCCACCGCCGAAGTCGCCGAAGCCACCGAAGTCGCCGCCCGAGTCGGCACCGGATGCGTCGTAGCCGTCGGACGCCGCAGCGTCGCCGCCATCGGCACCGGCCTCGCCGGCACCGCCGTCGGCACCCGCCTCGAACGCCGACGGGTCGGACAGGAACGCCTGCGCGATCGCCGAACCGACCACCACGCCGGCGACGGAGCCGAGCAGCGAGCCGGCGAACATGCCGCCGAACGACGGACCGCCCTGCTGCGGGCGTCCGCCCGAGGCATCCGCTCGCGTGAAGGCGCGCTCGACGCTGCCGGGTGCGCGGAGCTCGGCGCGGGTCGCTGCGCGGGCCAAGGCGCTCGGCTCGTCGGAGACGAGTCGTTCACCGGCCGGCGCGTCGGCGCTGAGCGAGGCGAAGAGGGCCTGGCGCTGCTGCGGCGTGAGCTTCGCGAACGCTTCGGCGTGCACCGCCTCGACCGACTCGGGCGGGGCCGTGCGCAGCAGGTAGCGGTAGCGCTCGACCGCGAGCTCGTCGTCACTCAGCCTGCGGGCGGGCTGGGCCTGAGGGCGCTGCGGTTCGGCGGGAACTGCTCCGAAGAGACGGTCAAGGAATCCCATGTTGTCCTCGTCAATCGTTCAGGGGACGACCACTGTACGGCCGCGAGCATCGAACATGCTGAGAGCCGAGCGGATCCCTCCGCTCGGCTCTCTTGCGCTTGCGTGCGTTACGCGGTCTGCGCGGCGCGCTCGAGCACGAGCTCGCGCACACGCGCGGCATCGGCCTTGCCCTGCATCGCCTTCATGACCGCGCCGATGACCGCGCCCGCGGCCTGCACCTTGCCGTCGCGGATCTTCGCGAGCACGTCGGGCTGCGAGGCCAGCGCCTCGTCGATCGCGGCGATCAGTGCGCCGTCGTCGGAGACGACCGCGAGGCCACGGGCATCGACCACCTGCTGCGGCGAACCCTCACCGGCGATGACGCCCTCGAGCACCTGGCGCGCCAGGCGGTCGGTGAGCGTGCCGGAGTCGACGAGCTGCGAGAGCTCGGCGACGTGCTCGGGAGCGACGAGGCCCGAGGCGTCGACGTCTGCGGCGTTCGCGAGGCGGGCGATCTCACCGGTCCACCACTTGCGGGCAGCGGCGGGCGTCGCGCCGGCCTTCACCGTCGCCTCGAGCTCGATGAGGAGGCCGGAGTTCGCGACATCCTGGAACTCGAGGTCGGTGAAGCCCCACTCGGACTTGAGGCGGCGACGACGCGCGGCCGGCGGCTCGGGAAGCGCAGCGCGCAGCTCGTCGACGAGCTCCTTCGAGGGCACGACCGGCAGCAGATCGGGCTCGGGGAAGTAGCGGTAGTCGTCGGCGTCGGACTTCGGGCGCCCGGCGCTCGTCGCGCCGGTGTCCTCGTGCCAGTGACGCGTCTCCTGGATGATCGTGCCGCCGCCGGCGAGGATCGCCGCCTGACGCTGGATCTCGTAGCGCACGGCGCGCTCGACCGAGCGCATCGAGTTGACGTTCTTCGTCTCGGTGCGCGTGCCGAGCTTCTCCTGGCCGCGGGGGCGCAGCGACACGTTCGCGTCGCACCGGAGGTTCCCGCGCTCCATGCGCGCCTCGGAGATGCCGAGCGAGAGCACGATGTCGCGGATCGTGGCGACGTACGCCTTCGCGAGAGCGGGGGTGTCGGCCTCGCCGCCGAAGATCGGACGGGTGACGATCTCGACGAGCGGAACGCCGGCGCGGTTGTAGTCGACGAGCGAGTACTCGGCACCCTGGATGCGGCCCGTCGAACCGCCCACGTGCGTGAGCTTGCCGGCGTCCTCCTCCATGTGCGCGCGCTCGATCGGCACCGTGAAGACCCGGCCGTTCTCGAGCTCGACCTCGACCTCGCCGTCGAACGCGATCGGTTCGTCGTACTGCGAGATCTGGTAGTTCTTCGCGAGGTCGGGGTAGAAGTAGTTCTTGCGCGCGAACCGGCTCGACGGCGCGATCTCGCAGCCGAGCGCGAGGCCGAGGCTGATCGAGTACTTCACGGCCTCGCCGTTGACGACGGGCAGCGAACCCGGCAGGCCGAGGCACACGGGCGTGATGAGCGTGTTCGGCTCGGCGCCGTGGAACTGCGAGTTCGCGGGGTTCGGGGCCGACGAGAACATCTTCGTCGTGGTGTTCAGCTCGACGTGCACCTCGAGGCCGATGACCGGCTCGAAGAGCTCGAGGGCCTTGTCGAAGTCCATCAGTTCAGCGCGGGCCATCAGAGTGCGCCTTCCTCGGTCGCGGTGAGCTCGTGAATGGAGAGATCGGGTGCCTGGGCGAGCAGCGGGCCGCCCCAGCGCTCTTCGAGCAGCTGCTCGAGGGCCGCGCCGACGTTGTAGAGACGTGCGTCTTCACGGGCCGGTGCCAGGAACTGGATGCCGACGGGCAGTCCGTCTTCGGGAGCGAGCCCCGAGGGCAGCGAGATGCCGGGCACGCCCGCGAGGTTCGCGGGAATCGTCGCGATGTCGTTGAGGTACATCGACACGGGGTCGGCGAGCTTCTCGCCGAACTTGAACGCGGTCGTCGGCGCAGTCGGCGAGGCGAGCACGTCGACGTTCGCGAACGCCGCGTCGAAGTCGCGCTGCACGAGCGTGCGCACCTTCTGCGCGGAGCCGTAGTACGCGTCGTAGTAGCCCGCCGAGAGCGCGTAGGTGCCGAGGATGATGCGTCGCTTCACCTCGGGGCCGAAGCCCGCCTCGCGCGTCGCCGACATGACCTGCTCGACCGTGCCGCCGCCCTCGGGCGTGACCCGGAGGCCGAAGCGCACGGAGTCGAACTTCGCGAGGTTCGACGACGCCTCGGCCGGGAGGATGAGGTAGTACGCCGCGATCGCGTACTGGAAGTGGGGAGCGGAGATCTCGACGATCTCGGCGCCCTGCTTCTCGAGCAGTTCGAGCGACTCGTGGAAGCGCTGGCGCACGCCGGCCTGGAAGCCCTCGCCGTCGAGTTCCTTGATGACGCCGATGCGGAGGCCCGAGACATCCGCTCGGCGCACTGCCTCGGCCATCGACGGCCACGCCTCGGGGATCGACGTGGAGTCGAGCGGGTCGTGCCCGGCGATCACGTCGTGGAGCAGTGCGGCATCGAGCACGTTTCGCGTGACGGGGCCGATCTGGTCGAGCGAGGAGGCCAGGGCGATCGAGCCGTAGCGGCTGACGGCGCCGTAGGTCGGCTTGACGCCGACCGTGCCGGTGACGTGCGCCGGCTGGCGGATCGAGCCGCCGGTGTCGGAGCCGAGCGCGAGCGGGGCTTCGAACGCGGCCACGGATGCCGCGGAGCCGCCGCCGGAGCCGCCGGGGATGCGGTCGAGGTCCCACGGGTTGTGGGTCGGACCGTACGCGGAGTGCTCGGTCGACGAACCCATGGCGAACTCGTCCATGTTCGTCTTGCCGAGCGGGATCATGCCGGCTTCGCGCACCTTCGTGACCGGCGTCGCGTCATACGGAGGGATCCAGCCCTCGAGGATGCGCGAGCCGGAGGTCGAGGGCATGCCCTTCGTGACGAGCACGTCTTTGATCGCGATCGGCACACCCGCGAGCGGGCCGAGGGGCGCGCCTGCTGCGCGCTGGCGGTCGATCTCGGCGGCCGTCTCGATGGCGCGTTCGCCCTCGACGTGGAGGAACGCGTGCACGGCACCGTCGACGGACGCGATGCGGTCGAGGTGGGCACGGGTCGCCTCGACCGAGGAGACCTCGCCGGCGGCGAGCTTCTCGCCGAGTGCGGCTGCGGACAGGCGGATCAGTTCGTCGCTCACTGCTCTTCTCCCAGGATCGCCGAGACCTTGAATCGCGAGTCGTCGGACTCGGGGGCGCCCGCGAGCGCCTCGTCTGCGGTGAGCACCGTGGTGCCCACGACGTCGTCGCGGAACACGTTCTGCATCGGGATCGGGTGGCTCGTCGGCGGCACGTCGGGCGTGGCGACCTCGCTCACCTGCTCGACCGCGTGCATGATCTGGCCGAGCTCCGTGGTGAGGTGCTCGATCTCTTCATCGGTGAGCGCGATGCGGGCGAGGTTCGCGAGATGCGCGACCTGCTCCGCAGTGATTTCGGACATGCTGCTCCGTCGTCTCGGGATGGGGATGCATCGATTCTATCGGGGCGCGCCGAACAGCCCGTCGCCGTACTTCTGCAGCAGCTCGTACGCGTCGGCGTAGGTCTCGGGCTGCGGCTCCCCCGACGTTCCGTACTTCGCGATCAGCAGGCCGAGCAGCCCCTGGGCCGGCGGGCTCAACGGCCGTGCCGAGGAGCGATCGGCCTCGTTCGGCGGGCGTTCCTCGTCGTTCGGCGGCACGTACTGCGGCGTCGGCGACGGCCACGTCGACGGATGCCGCGGCACCGCGAGGTTGAGGGCCGCCGTCAGGTCTCTGGCACCGGTGTCGCGATCGGTCAATTCGTCGAAGCCGTACTTCTTCGACAGCGTCGCGATGACGGCGGCGTGGTGGAATTCGTCGTTGATGACGGTTCCGGACCGGGTGTACGCCGAGATCGCGATGGCCGGAACGCGAACGCCGAGGCGGTCGAAGGTGAAGCCCATCTCGCCGGCGCCGGCATCGTCGGGAGGCGTCGCCGACGGCGGGGGCACGTGATCGTAGGTGCCGCCGTGCTCGTCGAAGGTGATGAGGAGCATGGTGTTCAGCGCGTTGGAGCCCGACTCCGATGCCCCGCCCCGCACGGCCTGGTAGACCCTGCTGACCAGTGCGTCACCGGCCCTGACGTCGGAGACCGCGCTGTCGATGACCGGTTCGTCGTCGAGGTCGCTCTCGCGGAACTTGCCGAACGGCGGGTGGAAGTCGTTGTGGTCGTAGACCATCCGCGGCTCGATGAACGCGTAGGCGGGCAGTGTGCCCTCCGCGGCGTCTCGCTCGAAGTCCTCCATCGTCGCGAAGTGCTCGGTGCGCCAGTACTTCTCGAGCACCGGCGCGTGCAGGAACCCGGTGAACGAGATCAGCTGGCGCTGGTCGAAGTAGACGCGCCAGCTGAGCCCCTGCTTCTCGAGCCGGTTGAAGACCGTCGGCGCTGCAGGGGCGTCGAGCCACTTGCGGTAGCCGCCGTGCAGCACGTTCGTGACGAAGCCGTGCGAGGTCGAGGCGTGGAAGAACGATCGATTGCAGAACGTCTGCGAGGGCACGGCGCAGTGCCAGTGGTCGAACACGGCGAACTCGCGTGCCAGCGTCGACAGCACCGGCAGCATGCTGGAGTCGAATCCGCCCATGATCTGGCGCACGTCGTCGGGGTCGGGCGCGTGTCCGCGCCGAAGCGCGGTGAGCTTCGCCTCGTAGTCGCGTACGAAGCCCGACATGTCGGGCTTCGTACCATCGTGGGGCGCGTTGTACGGCGCGGTCATGTGCGGGGGTTCGCGACCCTCGTTGTGCGGCGGGTCGATGGTGGCGAACAGTTGCGTGTTCACGTGCGGGTACTCTTCGCCCGGGTCGGGATCGGGTCGTTCCATGATCTGGTCGGTGGCACCCGAGTAGACGTGCGCGGGTATCGAACTGCCATCGGCGGCGACGTTCGCGTACTCGCCGAATTCGAGGCCCTCGAACCGCGCGCCCGAAGGCAACGACGCCGTCGAGTACAACCGGCCGAGCAGGTTGTCGAACGACCGGTTCTCTCCCATCAGCACGACGAGGTGCTCGATCGGCGAATCACCGCCGCTGGCCGCCGCGGAGGGCGAGGGAGCTGTCGCGCTCGGCGATCCTCCGGCGAGGGCCACGCCGACGGCCGCGCCCGCGCCGCCTCCGACGACGACTCCGGCCGCGGCCGCACCGCCGACACGGAGGAACTCACGTCGCGACGGGCTGCGTGGGGACTCGCTCGAAGCGTCGCCGTTCGGCGCCGTCGCGTCGTCGGATGGTGTCGACATGCTCCCCCTCGATGATCAGGCAGTCGCCTTCAGTCGCCGTCAGTCGCCTTCTGCAACCTCGATCGGTGGCAGCGCGTCGGGGCCCGCCGTCACGAGCAGCGCGAACTGCGCTGCGTCGAGCACCCGGATCCCGAGCTCCTCGGCCTTCGCGAGCTTCGAGCCCGCACCCGGGCCGGCCGCCACGAAATCGGTCTTCTTCGAGACGCTCGACGCCGCCTTGCCGCCTGCGGCGATGATCGCCTCCTGCGCCCCCTCACGGCTGAAGCCCTCGAGCGAGCCGGTCGCGACGACCGTGAGACCCGCGAGCACTCCCCCGGCCTCGGCGGCCGCCCCCGGCCCAGGATGCCCCGGAGTCGCGAACTGCACGCCCGCCGCCGTCCAGCGGTCGACGATGTCGAGGTGCCAGTCGACGCCGAACCACTCGATGAGCGAGTCGGCGATGATGCCGCCGACGCCCTCGACCTCGGCGAGCTGTTCGCGGGTCGCCGCGCGGATCGCGTCGAGCGAGCCGAACCAGTCGGCGAGCGCGCGGGCGGCGACCGGCCCGACATGGCGGATGTTGAGCGAGACGAGCAGGCGCCACAGCGGCTTCGTCTTGGCCTTCTCGAGTTCGGCGAGGAGCTTCGTCGCGGCCTCGGAGGGACCGACGACCCGGTAGTCCTTCTTGACCCCTGCCGCTCGGCGTTCGGCCGGCGTCATCGTCTCGGTGCCGGGCGGGTAGCTCGCCGGCCCGAGCTTCTGGAACGGCGCGCGCCTCGACGGCGCACCGGTCTCTTCGTCGACCTTCGGCTCGCCGGTCTCGGAGTCGCGCACGACGACCTCGATCGGCACGAGCTCGTCGAGCGTGAGGTCGAAGAGACGGGCCTCGGTCGCGAGGGGCGGCTCGGCGGGCACCGACGGCTGGGTGAGCGCTGCGGCCGTGACCTCGCCGAGCGCCTCGATGTCGAGGCCCCCGCGAGACCCGATGTGCTCGACGCGGCCGCGCACCTGCGCGGGGCACGACTTCGCGTTCGGGCAGCGCAGGTCGATGTCGCCCTCTTTCATGGCGCGCAGCGGCGTGCCGCACTCGGGGCAGAGCTCTGGCATGTGCCACTCGACCTCTGTGCCGTCGCGAAGCTGCTCGACCGCCCCGAGGATCTCGGGGATGACGTCGCCCGCCTTGCGGAGCACCACGGTGTCGCCGATGCGCACGCCCTTGGCCTTCACGACCTGCTGGTTGTGCAGCGTCGCCTGGCGCACGGTCGAACCGGCGACCTTGACGGGCTGCATGACCGCGTACGGGGTCGCCCGCCCCGTGCGGCCGACGCCGACGACGATGTCGAGGAGCTTCGTGTGCACCTCTTCGGGCGGGTACTTGTACGCGATCGCCCAGCGCGGGGCGCGGCTCGTTGCGCCGAGCTCGTCGTGCAGGGCGAGCTCGTCGACCTTGACGACGATGCCGTCGATCTCGTGCTCGACGTCGTGGCGGTGCTCGCCGCGCTCGGCGATGTAACCGGCGACCTCGTCGACCGTGTCGAACACGCGCGAGTGCGGTGAGACCGGCAGGCCCCAGCTCGCGAGCAGGGCGTAGATCTCGGACTGGTTCCGGACATCAGGATGCTGCCAGGCGCCGATGCCGTGCAGGTACATCTCGAGTCGGCCGAGCCGCTCGCGCATGAGCGAGAGCTCGAACGCGTTCTTCTTCTCGCGGCGCTGACGCAGGCTGCCCGCTGCGGTGTTGCGGGCGTTGGCGAACTCGGGGTACTTCGTCGGGATGTCGTCGGCCGCGCGCCCCTTGGCGAGCTGCTCGGCCTCGAACGCGGCCTGCAGCTCGTGCTGGCGCTCGTTGAGCGCTTCGAAGTCGCTCGTGCGCAGGAACACCTCGCCGCGCACCTCGAAGAACGACGGGTACCCCTCGCCGACGAGTCGATGCGGGATCGCCGGGATCAGGTCGACGTTCTCGGTGATGTCCTCGCCGACCCGGCCGTCGCCTCGGGTCGTCGCGGTCTCGAGCACGCCGTCGCGGTACGCGAGGCTGATGGCGAGGCCGTCGATCTTCAGCTCGGAGAGCCAGTGCACCGGCCGACCGGCCGCAGCCGCGGTCTTCGTCGCCCAGTCGCGGAACTCGTCGATCGAGAACACGTTGTCGAGGCTGAGCATGCGCTCGGCGTGCTCGTGCTCGGGGAAGCCGGCCGAGACGATGGCCGCGCCGACCTGCTGGGTCGGGCTGTCTTGGCCCGCGAGTTCGGGGAACGCCCGCTCGAGCGCCTCGAGGCGATGGAAGGCCTCGTCGTACTCGGCGTCGGAGAGCGTGGAGTCGCCGTCGCCGTAGTATGCGAGCCGCGCGCCCTCGATGCGATCGGCGAGCGCGGTCGCCTCCGCTCGCGCCGCGTCGAAATCGGTCGGGAGGCCGCTGTCACCGGAGATGTCGCTCACATCGCCAATCCTATGAGCGACCGCCAACACTGGCGATGCCGTCGACCGGGCGTTGCGAGACGCGGGCTACGCGTCGACCGGCACCGCGCTAACCGTGCGGTCGATCGTGAACTGGCCGAGCACGCGGGTTCCGACGTAGATGACGGCGGTCTGGCCCGGTGCGACGCCGTCGAGCGGATGCCCCGGCGTGACGACGAGCTCGCCGTCGACGAGCTGCGCGACGGCCGGCACGGGGTCGGCGTGAGCGCGGATCTGCACCTCGCAGTCGAACGCGGCCTCGGGCTGCTCGGGCGCGAGCCCGGCCCACGAGAAGCGCGCCCCGGCGATGACGCCGATCGCGAGCGCCTCCTTCGGGCCGACGACGACGGTGTTCTCCTTCGGGCGCACCTCGAGCACGAAGCGCGGCTTGCCGTCGGCCGCGGGCGTGCCGAGGCGCATGCCCCGGCGCTGGCCGACGGTGAACGCGTGCGCGCCCTCGTGCGAGCCGACGACGGCGCCCGTGCGGTCGACGATGTCGCCCGTCTCGGTGCCGACCTTGTCGGCGAGCCAGCCCCTCGTGTCGCCGTCGGGGATGAAGCAGATGTCGTAGGAGTCGGGCTTCTGCGCGACCGAGAGCCCGCGCTCGGCGGCCTCGGCGCGAACGAGCGCCTTCGAGGGTGTGTCGCCGAGCGGGAAGTAGGCGTGCGCGAGCTGCTCGGCGGTGAGCACGCCGAGCACGTAGCTCTGGTCCTTCGCCTCGGCGCTCGCGCGATGGAGCTCGCGGTTGCCCGCGTCATCCGTCGTGATCTTGGCGTAGTGGCCCGTGGCGACGGCGTCGAAGCCGAGCGCGAGCGCCTTCTCGAGCAGCGCGGCGAACTTGATGCGCTCGTTGCAGCGCATGCAGGGGTTCGGGGTGCGCCCGGCCGAGTACTCGGCGATGAAGTCGTCGACGACGTCGGCCTTGAAGCGCTCGGAGAAGTCCCACACGTAGTACGGGATGCCGAGCACGTTGGCGGCGCGCTGCGCGTCCATCGAGTCCTCGATGGTGCAGCAGCCGCGGCTGCCGGTGCGCAGGGTTCCGGGCATGCGGCTGAGCGCCAGGTGCACGCCGACGACCTCGTGCCCCGCCTCGACGGCGCGCGCGGCAGCGACGGCGCTGTCGACGCCACCGCTCATCGCTGCAAGAACCTTCACCCCTCCAGTGTAGGCAGGCCTCCTGAGCGGATGCCCCGTGGCCGGCGATGCACGGCCTCGCCGACGAATTCACATGAGCGGCCCGCGCCAAGTACCGTTGGGCTGGTGCACTCGCCTGTCAACGCCGACGTCGTCGGTCAACTCGGCCACCTGACCCTCAATCGTCCGGAGTCGATCAACGCCATCGACCTCGAGATGATGCATTCGATGACCGAGACCCTCGAGGCGTGGTCGTCCGATCCCGCCGTCGCGGTCGTGCTGCTGGACGGCTCCGGCGAATACGGCTTCTGCGCCGGCGGCGACTTCCGGGAGATCCTGGCTCGCGCGGCCGAGGGCATGACGATCGGCTCGGTCTTCTTCCGCGACGAGTACCGCTTGATCGCGAAGCTCGCCGAGTACCCCAAGCCGGTCGTCTCGATCATGCACGGCATGACGATGGGCGGCGGCATCTCGCTCGCCGGTCACGTCGCGACGCGGGTCGTGACCGACCGGGTCGTGCTCGGGCAGCCCGAGACCGGCTACGGCTTCGTTCCCGACGGAGGCGCGACCTGGCGGCTCGCGCGCACTCCCGGCGAGTTCGGCACCTACCTCGCCCTGAACTCCATCGACCTGACCGCCGCCGATGCGATCGCCCTCGGCTTCGCGGACGTGATGGTTCCGACGGAGCGCATCGCCGAACTGAAGGCGGCCCTCGCCGCCGACGCGTCCAGCCCCGACGACACGGTTCGACGGTTCGCGGTCGACGCAGGTCCCTCGACGGTGCTCGCGCGTCGCGACTGGATCGACGCGTGCTATTCGGCGAACACGGTCGACGAGATCCTCGAACGGCTCTGGGCGTTCTCGAGCGGCGAGACGGTCGAGGGGCTCGCCGCCGCCGATTCGAACGATGCCGAGGCCGCTGAGAACGCCGCGGCTGCCGCCGATACGCTGCTGCGGCTCTCGCCGACCGCGCTCGTCGCGACCCTGCGGTCGGTGCGCGCCGCGCGCGACGGCGAGGAGCTCCGCGATGCGCTCGAGCGCGAACTCCGCCTCGCCCGCTGGTTCACGACGCAGCCCGACCTCTTCACGGGGGTGCAGGCGCTCGTGGCGCAGAACACCGGGACGCTGCACCAGGACACCGTGCCGGAGTGGCGTCCGGCGGACCTCGCGGCCGTCGACGTCGCCGACATCGTCGGTGCCATGGAGACCCAGCTCCGCCACAGCGTGTTCCCGCGCGGCCTCGGCATCCCCGAGGAGGAGCACGCGTCCTAGCCCACCGGACACGACCGACCGTCGATCAGCGGTCGAACGAGGTGGCGCGGGCTGCGAGCCCTGCACGGGCCGCCTGCGTGTGGGCGGCGGGCAGCGCCGCGAGGAACGCGTCGACGTCGGCGTCGGTCGACGCGTGCCCGATCGTGATGCGGAGCGCGCCCCGCGCGTCGGCCTCCGAGCGCCCCATCGCCATCAGCACGTGCGACGGCTCCGGCACCCCGGCCTGGCACGCCGAGCCCGTCGAGACCGCGACGCCCGCGGCGTCGAGCAGGAAGAGGAGCGAGTCGCCCTCGCAGCCGGGGAACGAGAAGTGGGCGTTGCCGGGCAGCCGAACGGATGCCCCGGGGCCCGCGTCGCCCGAGAGCCGTGCCTCGGGCACCGCACCGACGACGCCGGCGATCACCCGGTCGCGGAGCGCCGCCATGCGTGCCGTGTCCGCGTCGAGTCGGGACGCCACGATGTCGGCGGCCGCCGCGAACGACGCCGCAGCCGCGACATCCTGCGTTCCCGACCGCACCTTGCGCTGCTGCCCGCCGCCGTGGATGAGCGGCTCGACCGCGGCCGACCGGTCGAGCACGAGCGCGCCGATGCCCGCCGGTCCGCCGATCTTGTGCGCCGAGACGCTGAGGGCGACGAGACCGGCGCCGCGCGGGGCATCCGTCGCGCGCCGGATGCCGTGGAAGTCGATCGGCACCTGCCCGTAGGCGGCGACCGCGTCGACGTGCAGCGGCACGCCCGCCCGAGCCGTCAGGCGCGCGACCTCTTCGACGGGCTCGATCGTGCCGACCTCGTTGTTGGCCCAGAGCATCGTGACGAGGGCGACGGATGCAGCGCCCCGCTCGAGCTCGTCGGCGAGCACGTCGAGGCGCACCCGGCCGACCTCGTCGAGCGGCAGCTCGACCACCTCGGCGCCCTCATGCGCGACGAGCCACTCGACGGTGTCGATCGTGGCATGGTGCTCCCCCGCCGGCACGAGGATGCGGCGACGCTCGGCACCGGTGGCCGCATTCGTGCGCCGCTGCCACCAGAGGCCCTTGATCGCGAGGTTCACGGCCTCGGTGCCGTTGCCCGTGAAGACGATCTCGATGCCGTCGGCGCCGAGGGTCGCCGCGATGCGCTCCCGGGACTCCTCGAGCAGGCGCTTGGCCTGCTGGCCGGCGCTGTGGATCGACGAGGGGTTGCCCACCACGGCGAGCGCGGCGGTGAGCGCGTCGATCGCCTCGGGCAGCATCGGCGTGGTCGCCGCGTGGTCGAGGTAGACCATGTGACCTCCGGGTGGTGTCCGAGTGTGTGCGCGACACGGGCGTGCACGCGCTTGCAGGCGTCTCGCCTCCACGAACTACTGTAGATCGCATGCCTGAGCGCGATCCCCTGCACGACCTCGGTGTTCGTGCGGGTGCCGACGGCGGCGTCGCCAGGGTGTGGTCGGAGCACGCGACATCCGTCGACCTCGTGGTGTTCGACGCCGACGACCTCGACTGGGCGATCTCCCGCACGCCGCTCGTGCGGGGCGACGACGGCGTGTGGCAGGGCGAGTCCGCAGAGCTCCGCCCCGGCGCGCACTACGGCCTGCGCGTCGACGGCCCCGTGGGTGTCGAGCACGCGTTCAACCCCGTGCACACCCTGCTCGACCCGTATGCCCGCGGGCTCGCACGCGCCGACGACGGATCCTGGCGCGGCGTCGCCCTCGACGCGCTCACCGCGACCGACTTCGAATGGGGCGACTCGGCGAAGCCCCGCGTGCCGCTCGACCGCACCGTGGTCTACGAGGCGCACGTGCGCGGCTTCTCGAAGCTGAACCCCGCCGTGCCCGAACCGCTGCGCGGCACCTACGCCGGCCTCGCCCACGACGCCTCGCTCGAGTACCTCGTGAACCTCGGCATCACGACCGTCGAGCTGCTGCCGGTGCACGCCTTCGTGTCGGAGCAGCGCCTCGTGCGCCAGGGCAAGGTCAACTACTGGGGCTACAACACCCTCGCCTTCTTTGCCGCCCACGCACCGTACGCGAGCGCCGCCGCCCGTGCCGAGGGCGCAGCCGCCGTACGGCGCGAGTTCGCCGGCATGGTGCGGCGCCTCCACGAGGCGGGCCTCGAGGTCGTGCTCGACGTGGTCTACAACCACACCGCCGAAGAGGGCCGCGAGGGGCCGACCTCCTCGTTCCGCGGCATCGACAACGCCGCGTACTACCGGCACGACGCGCACGGCCGCTACGTCGACACCACGGGATGCGGCAACAGCCTCGACTTCGCCGCAGCGGCGCCGCAGCGGCTCGTGCTCGACTCGATGCGCTACTTCGCCGACGAGCTGCAGGTCGACGGGTTCCGGCTCGACCTCGCCGTCACGCTCGGCCGCGACGAGCGCGAGGCGTTCACGCCCGAGCATCCGCTGCTGCGCGGCATGCTCGACGACCCCGTGATCGGCGCGTCGAAGCTCATCGCCGAGCCGTGGGACGTCGGGCCCGACGGCTGGCAGACGGGCAACTTCCCGACCGGCTTCGCCGAGTGGAACGACCGCTACCGCGATCGCATGCGCGACTTCTGGCTCGGCGACCTGCGCCGCGAACGCGAGACGGGCTCGGCCGGCAGCGGAATCGGCCGATTCGCGACGAGGCTTGCGGGCTCGTCGAACACCTTCTCCGGCGAGCGCGGGCCCCTTGCGAGCCTGAACTTCGTCACGGCGCACGACGGATTCACGCTCGCCGACCTCACCGCCTACGACGTCAAGCACAACCAGGGCAACGGCGAGCAGAACCGCGACGGCACCGACTCCAACAACTCGTACAACCACGGCGTCGAGGGTGAGGCGGCCGACCCGGTCGTGCGGGCGGCGCGTCGCCGGAGCATCCGGAACCTGCTCGGCACGCTGCTGCTGTCGGCCGGCGTGCCGATGATCACCGCGGGCGACGAGTTCGGCCGCAGCCAGCGCGGCAACAACAACGCGTACTGCCACGACTCGCCGCTCACCTGGCTCGCATGGGACGCCGCCGACCGCCCCCGATTCGCTCCCGAGCTGCTCGAGACCGCGCGGCACCTGATGCGGCTGCGCGCCGAGAACCCGGCACTCCGCCCCAGCCGCTTCGGCCGCCTCGGCGAGACCGTGCCGAGCGCCACGCAGATGGACTGGTTCAACGCCGACGGCGAGACCATGGGCATCGACGACTGGAACTCCCCCGCCGAACGCACGCTCCAGTTCCTCGCCGCCTCCACGCCCGAGACCGAGACGCCGAACCGCATCCTCCTCATCGTGCACGCGCACGAGTCCGACGCCCGGATCGTGCTGCCGTCGCACGACGGCGTGACCGGCTACACCGCGATGTGGGACTCCGCCGATGAGGCACCGGCGTCTGCGGCCGCCCCGCTCGCACCGGGCACCACCATCACGGTCGGCGCCCAGTCGATGCGCCTGTTCCGTGCAGAGGGCGCAGCCTGATGGCCAAGCGAGCGGATGCCTCGGCGGGCACGCCCGCGACGGTTGCCCTCACCCGGGCCGGCATCGTCTTCACGGCACTCGGCTACGACCACGACCCGCGCGCCGCGGCCTACGGGTTCGAGGCCGCCGAGAAGCTCGGCCTCGACCCCGACCGTGTCTTCAAGACCCTGCTCGCGAGCGTCGACGGCGCACTCGCCGTGGGCATCGTGCCGGTGGCGATGCAGCTCGACCTGAAGGCCCTCGCCGCCGCGCTCGGCGGCAAGCGCGCCGAGATGGCCGACCCCGCCGTCGCGGAGCGCAAGACGGGCTACGTCGTCGGCGGCATCAGCCCCATCGGCCAGAAGACGGCGCTGCCGACGGTGCTCGACGAGTCGGCCATCCTCCACGAGACGATCTACGTCTCGGGTGGGCGGCGCGGCCTGGACCTCGAGCTCGCTCCCGACGACCTGCTCGCCGTCACCGCGGGCCGGTACGCCCCGATCGCCCGCACCCGCTGAGCTTCGGCCGCGAGGCGACGGGAACAGGACGACCCGCCGACCCTGCGACGAATACAGGCGCAGAACACGTGTTCGCGTCTCTGAGTCCTGTTTTCGGAGCGCTCAGTCGGCGACGGCGACGAGCCCGAGCTCGGCGGTCGACAGCAGCAGCGGATGCCGCGGCACCACGCGCACCGTGTAGCCGAACGCACCCGCGCGGTCGAGCACGAGCGATCCCGTGTAGAGGTGCTCGCCCGGGGAGAGCTGCGCCGCGGCATCCGTGACCTCGAGCTCGGCGTGCTGGGCGGCGTCGATCGTCTCGTCGGCACGGCTGCGCCCGTAGACGACCTCGACCCGTACGTCGTCGGGAGTGAGGTCGCCGAGCCGCACGACGGCGCGCAGCTGGAGTTCGTCGCCGACGTGCGGCGCGTCGATGCCGCCCGACTCGACGTGCGCGACGTGCACGCCCGGCCATGCCGCACGCACCCGCGCTCCCCAGCTCGAGAGCTCGCGGGCTCCCCGCGCACTCTCGGCCGCGACGACCGCGAAGTGCTCGGCCGCAGGCCGGTAGAGACGCTCGACGTACTCGCGCACCATGCGATCGGCGCCGAGCTCGGGGGCGAGTCCGGCGAGGGTCTCGCGCACGCGGCGCACCCACTCGACCGGCACCCCGTCGCCGTCGCGCTCGTAGTAGCGCGGCGCGACCCGGTGCTCGAGCAGGTCGTAGAGGGCGGCTGCCTCGAGGGCGTCGCGCTCCCCCGCGTCACCCGCTGCATCGGCGGAGGGGATCACCCAGCCGAAGTCGTCGCCCGCGAACTCCGCCCACCAGCCGTCGAGGATCGAGAGGTTCAGGGCGCCGTTCATGGCGGCCTTCATACCCGAGGTGCCGCACGCCTCGAGCGGGCGCAGCGGATTGTTGAGCCACACGTCGCAGCCCGGGTAGAGCTTCTCGGCCATGCCCATGTCGTAATCGGGCAGGAAGACGATGCGCCCCCGCAGCTCGGGCTGCTGGGTGAACTGCACGAGCTGCTGGATGAGCCGCTTGCCCTCGTCGTCGGCCGGGTGCGACTTGCCCGCGATGACGAACTGCACCGGGTGCTCGGGGTTCGTGAGGATCGCCTTCAGCCGCTCCGGATCCTGCAGCATCAGCGTCAGCCGCTTGTAGGTGGGCACGCGCCGGGCGAACCCGATCGTGAGGGTGTCGGGGTCGAGCACCTGCGTCACCCATTTCGGCGGCTCGGCGCCCGAGTGCTGTTCACGCCAGGATGCCGCGAGCCGGCGCCGGGCGTCATCGACGAGCTGCTGGCGCATGGCGCGCTTGACCGTCCAGAACTCGCCGTCGGTGAGCGCGGGGCTGCGCCACTCGGCGTGCTCGGTGTCGCCGGTGCCGAGCCGCGTCTCGGCGAGGCCGAGCAGGGCGGGGTCGGTCCAGGTCGGCGCGTGCACGCCGTTCGTGATCGAGGTGATCGGCACCTCCTCGGCGTCGAAGCCCGGCCAGAGGTCGCCGAACATGCGCCGGCTCACCTCGCCGTGCAGCTTCGAGACGCCGTTCGCGTGCTGCGCGAGCCGCAGCCCCATGACGGCCATGTTGAACGCACCCGTCGCGGGATCGGCGCCGGGCTCGACCCCGAGGGCGAGCGCGTCGGCCGGGTCGACGCCGGGCAGCAGCGAACTCGACAGGTACCGCTCGACGAGTGCACGGTCGAAGCGGTCGATGCCGGCGGGCACCGGCGTGTGGGTCGTGAAGACGGTGCCCGCACGCACGAGCTGCAGTGCAGCGGCGAACGTGAGGCCCTCGCCGATGTAGGTCGCGATGCGCTCGAGGCCGAGGAAGCCGGCGTGGCCCTCGTTCATGTGGAAGACGTCGGGCGCGGGGCATCCGCTCAGCTCGGTCCACGCGCGCACGGCGCGGGCGCCGCCGATGCCGAGCAGGAGCTCCTGCAGCAGTCGGTGCTCGCCACCGCCGCCGTACAGGCGGTCGGTCACCGAGCGAAGCTCATCGCCGTTCGTCGGGATGTCGGTGTCGAGCAGCAGCAGCGGAACGCGGCCGACCGCGGCCTTCCAGACCCGCGCGTGCAGCGAACGGTCGTCGGGCAGCGCGAGCGTCACCTGCACCGGGGCGCCATCGGGTGCGCGCAGCAGCGTGAGCGGCAGGCCATCGGGATCGAGCACCGGGTAGCGCTCCTGCTGCCAGCCGTCGGAGGAGATCGACTGCGAGAAGTACCCGGCCTTGTAGAAGAGCCCGACGCCGACGATCGGCACGCCGAGGTCGGATGCCGCCTTCAGGTGATCTCCCGCGAGGATGCCGAGTCCGCCGGAGTACTGCGGCAGCGCGGCGGTGATGCCGAACTCGGGCGAGAAGTACGCGATGGTGCGCGGGGTCTCCGCACTGAGCGACTGGTACCAGCGAGGTTCCGCGAGATACTCGCGCAGCGCCGCTCGCTCGCGCTCGGCCCACTCGACGTAGCCGGCATCGCCCGCCAACTCGGCGAGCCTCGCCGGGTCGACCTCGCCGAGGAACGCGACCGGGTCGCGATCGGAGGCCTGCCAGAGCTCTGGGTCGAGGTGCTGGAACAGCCGGCGGGTCGGTTCGTGCCACGCCCAGCGGAGGTTCGCGGCGAGCTCTTCGAGCGCGCCGAGCTCAGCAGGGATGACCGCGCGGACCGTGAACTTGCGAATCGGCTTCACGGCTCCACCCTAGGAGCCGCAGATGTCGGTTGCGTGAACGACGAGTCTCGTCGCGATGTGAATGTCGGCGATTGGATCGCCATGCTCCGTAGACCGCGCTCGCAGTTGCCAAACCCGGCTCGGCCAGGTTCCAGTCATGACTCTGAGAGATGGCCGTTGTCCGAGGCGCGACTTTTCGCACAACGTTAGTGTCGCGAGCGAGTTCGGCGATCTTCCAATAGGCAGACGTTGGATACATCCCGGCGGGGCGCCGCAGCCGCCTGTTCCGGCGATACCCGTACGACAGGGTATGCCTCGGGATGACCGCCGACCCCAGACGACCGGCGGCATCAGATGAGACCTATCCACCCAATCGGCGACCCGCTCTAGCGCTGCGCATCCCGCCTATGCTGGCTTGCCACCCGGAGCACATCCTCGATTTCAGGAATCCTCCGGCGAGCTGTCGAGTTGCGCATCGCAGTTGCCGGAAACAGGCGATCATTGCGACCGATTGCCAAGCCAAGCACACTGACGTGGCGGCTCATGAGATCTCCGTCCGCCCATCGATTGAAATAGCCGGAGTAGTCACCGATCAGTACCTCGGCAATTTCTTCATCGACGATTCGGTAGGTCCTCAACCAAGACACGATCAGGAGATCCGTGCCCTGGATCCAAACGCCGAGCATCATCGAACGAACCGCGAGCAGTACGGCCGGGAGTGCGGCAGCGAACGCACCGACCGCAACAGTCCCAGTCGCTGCCACGCCGAACACAATCGCTACACCGAAGCCCAACGCCAGCAAGAGACCAACGGCTCGTGCCACTTCACTTATGCCACGAACACGGCTCCTCCGGACTCTTCCCGCTGCTACCATGCGATGCTCCGCCCACCTCGCCCTTGCACATAAGCGCGTGAGACGACAGTGCTCGTGCGAGTGAAGATGCTCGACGCAGCTGAGCTGATGCCGAACCCCACCATGTTCTCTATCGCCGTCCTCATCGTGTTCGTACGGCGGAGGTACTGTGTCGTCAACTCCCGCCGTGCGAGCACCTCCACCCTTCTACCGGCGGTCGAAGCAATCGAAACCGCGGCTTCACGCGCAACCGCCTTAACGGTCACCTTCAAGACCTGACCAGCGGCACCCGCTCCGAGCATACCGATCGCAGCAGCGCCGGCCTCGACGTATCTTCCTTGCGCCAGATACAGCCCGGTTTCGACCGCCGCGCAGGCTGCACCGATGGGCCCCGGAATGAACCCGCAGGCAAGGAACGCGGCTTGCCCAAGCGCAGAATCTGTCAACGCGCTCATCCAGTTCGTGCCCGTGAGATCAAGCCCGTTGATGGGGTCGGCTGGGTAGTCGTAGTTGTTGGTGACGCCGCCTTCGACGGGGTCGACTTCGAGGAACCGCCCGAGTGCGGGCACGTACTGGCGGGCCCCCATCTCGATCGTCATGATCGACCCGGCGTGTTCGGTGAGCTTGCGGTGCTGGCCGAGCCAGCCCCAGTCCGCGTCACCAGCGAGGGTGTCCGGTCCCGAGTCATCCGCGGTCGGGGTACCGATCTGCCCGGTGACCGGGTCGATCGGTTGACCAAACGGGTCATACCGGAACACCCCAGCGCTGCGGACGCCCGCGGCGTCGGCGGTGACCGTGATGCTGCCTTGGAGGTTCGGATACGACCACGACTGTGCCGCCCCTGTCTTCGACACCGTCACCCCGCCGGGCAGGCCGACGAAGGACTGCACGACCCCGTTCGCGCCATCCAGAAGGAGTGCCGGGCTGTCACCGCCGCCAGTGAACCCGTAACGGGCCACCAAGGTCTGCGGGTTCTGCCCTGCAGGGGTTTCGGTGCGCTGGATGATCCGGCCCGTCACATCACGCAGGTACACGATCACCATGCCATCCGTCAGCGCCGTCTTCACGTGCTGATCGGACACGTCGTAGCCCAGCGTCTGATCGGCGAGGTTCGTCGTGTTGCCGTGCGCGTCGTACGCGAGCTGCGCGGCCAGGATGCCGGCGGCGACCGGTGACAGGCCTGGGCCTGCCGGGGTGCCGGACACGGCCGTGGATGTGAGGCGGTCGGTCTGGTCGTAGCAGTACGACGTCGTCACCGGGCTGCCACCATCGGGCAGGTCGATCGATGACGTGCGGTTGCCGTTCAGCCCCGCGCCCGAGTTGACGCCGCAGCCGTCGGTCGCGGCGAACCCGTACGACAGGGTGTGCCCTGGGATCACCGCCGACGTCAGACGACCGGCGGCGTCGAAGGTGTACCGGGAGTCCTGACCGGGGTTCGCCCCGTCGGTGAGGGTGTTCGCCACGATCCGGCCGGACTGCGAACGGAACACCGCATCCTTCACCGGCTGCTGTCCGTTCGGGAACAACCACGACATGGCTGTGAGGGCGCCAGCAGGGTTGCGTTGCAGATCAGCCAGTGAGGAGCCGTTCGCGTAGACCACGCCGGTCAGTTGCCCGGTCGTGTACGACGGGTCCGCGAGGAGGACACTGTCGACGGACACGGTCTCGACCTGCCCGTCAGTGTTGTAGCTGAGCTCGGTGACCGTCGCTGTGCCGCCCGGCGGGGTCACCGTCGAGGTCGTCGCCTGGCCGAGGAGGTTGTACCCAGTCGCCGTGACCGTGCCCCAGACATCCGTGTAGTTGACGGTACGACCCAACAGGTCGACCGTCGTGGTGATCGCGCCGGCGGGGTCTTCGGCGCGGCCGGTCAGCGGGTCGCCGCCGACCGCGTGCGTGAACGACGCAGTACGTGCCGCGGTGTCTCCGTACGCGGGGTAGGTGACCTCGATCGTGCGGCCACGGCCGTCGAGCTTCGTGCACGTCCAGGCCGCATCACCGGAGCGCTTCGAACCGAGCTTTCGGCCCATAACGTCGTACACGAACTGAGTGACTACCGATGCCCCGCCCGCAGCGGGCGGTGCGGTCGCCTGCTTGACGTTTCCGTACTGCGGCGTCGACGCGGGCACGCCGCAGACCGGATCGGCGGTGCTCCACGCGTTGCCGAGGGTCTGCACGTCGCCGTAGTAGTCGTACTTCGTGCCGGCCTGGGCGACGGTCGCCCCGGCCGCGACGCCGGCTGGCAGCATGCGGGAGACGCGTCGGTTGTAGTCCGTCTCGTACTTCGTGACCGTGCGGAGGTTCAGGCCCGCCGGGTCGACTGCGGACGTCTCGGCGAGTCCGAGCCAGGGTTCAGCGCCGTACGACGTTGCTGTCGTGAGCGACGGCACATTGCTGTTCGTAATATCGGTCGGTGCGCCTGCGGCCACGGAGTCGTCGCTCGTGGACGAGGTGGCGAGGTTGTATGCGGGCTTGAGGGCCTCGCCTGGCACCTTGATGAAAGCTGCGTCGGCAGGCTTCTTCCATGTCAGCGTAAGGGCTGACGGACCAGTGGCCTGGAAGTAGTGGACACGGATTCGAGCGACCTGCCCGGCCTGCGCAATGACGGTGCCGATGTTGGACGGGGCCCAACTCGATGCCTGCCAGTAATTGACCTTGAGGTTGTCGTCGATCCACACTTGGGCTCCGTCATCGGAGTAGGTCTGGAACGAGTACTCGCCCGCGGTCGGGAACGTGATCGTGCCGGTGAATTGGACGGACCAGTTCGTGGTCGGGATGCCGGCGATCGGACTGCTCCCGGCCCAGTCTTTGTCAATCCTCCCGTCTGGGATGGACGGGATGCCGAGCGAGAACGCCTTCGGCGTTCCGTTCAACGAGGCGTTGTCGTACCACTGTGCGTTCAGACCCTGCAGGCCTTCGTCGTACCGTGTCGACGAGTGCGCCGGCGCTTCCGCGCAGCTGCCGAGGGCGCGACGGTCAGCGCCGAAGCAATCGGCTGAGGCCGGCCCGTAGGTGTCGGTGACGCGGTTCTGCTGGTCGTAGATGGTCGTGGTCTTGCGTGCCAAGGGGTCCGTGGCCGAGAGGTTCTGGTCCTTGGCGTTCCATTCGGTGAACGCGGTGAGTCCTGACGGTGAGGCGTCGGACGTTGCCCGCCACCCGGCATCGAAGGTGACCGTTCGGGCATGCCCCGTCGCAGGGGCACCCCAAGCGTCCTGACCGGCCGCATCCACAGTGGTCGTGGCACCTGCGTAGGTGTAGGTGTGCGCGGGCTGCAGGCCGGGAGTGACTCCATCGGGTGCCGCGAGCGTCACGTTCACGGCCTTGCCTTCCGAGTCGTAGCTGATCGACGTGCGGTTCGTGGCGGATGCCACACGGGAGGCGTCGGCACGGAGCCAGTCGGTCTGCAGCGGGTCTCGCACACTGGTCAGGCGACGGTTCTCGTCGTACGAGAATGACGTTTCCTCCCCGCCCGGGTCGACGATGCCGATGAGGCGCCGATCCGTGTCGTAGTAGAGACGTGTCGTGGTGCCATCGGGGTAGTCGATGCGACACAGCAGCCCTGCCGGCGCGTCCGCGCTGCCAGCCGCAGGCGGGCAAGCGGTGACCAGCCCTTCCATGTCACCGCCGTGAAAGAACTTCACCTCGCGGGTCGGGCCGGAAGCCGAGAGGCGGTCGAAGGTCCGTTTCACCAGACCTGCATTGGCTCCCGTCGAGTGATACTCGACGCCAGGCGCTGCCGGCTTCTTCAAGTCCAGCGGGCTCGTCGCCGATTCGATGCCACCATCGGCACGGAACACGTGCACAACGCCCGCACCATCCGTGAGGGTGACACGGCCGTCGCCACCGATTGTGACCACACCCGCTTCACCGAGCGGTGGCGTGTAACCGCCGCCCAGGTTCTTCAGGTAGGTGTGGGTGCCACCGGTCAGGTCGGTGAAGGTGATCGATCCTTCCTCGACCCGGACCTTTGAGTACGTCCCCGACTCGCCTGCAAGGATCGTCGATGACGCCCACCCGTCGGGCAGGACTTCTGCGGACTTCGTGAACCACGACGGCGGCACAGTCGATGCTGTCCCGTACGATCCATCCGCGTTCTTCTTCTTCACCCAGACCTCGACATAGGCGGGGCCGGTGGCTTCGAAGTACTCGGCCTTGAACGGCACCGGGGCAGCTGGCAGTGTCTTCGCACTGCCTGGCCACGTCACCGCGGAATTCACTGACGACCCATTGAACTTGTCGATGACTTTCGTGCCCCCCACGGTCACGGCGACGCCATCGTCTTGCGTCGAGCCGAAGAGGTATTCGCCCGCTACATCAGGGGTGATGAAGCCCGTCCACCGGGCCATGAACTTATCGGCCGGTGCGCCCGCGCCAGGAGACTCCGTGCCCCATTGGAACGAGATCTGCTTGTCCGTGCGAACCAAGACTCGTTTGGCCTGGTTGAAGTCCCACGATTGGGTTTGACCCGGCTTCGGGGTCGCGTCGAAATACTCGCCTTTGAGACCCTTGTTGGACGGGTATTGCGAGTTGTACACGAACGCAACGCCCATCGGGCCGCCCACAGTCGACACCGTCGGCGAGGAGAAGCTCATGCTGACGTTGCCGGACGCGAGATTCACCGATACCGGCCCGGCTGCATCCATCGGCGACGGCCCCGAGGAGCCCAACCGCTTGTTCACACTGAACCTGCCGACCCAAGGCGTCACCGACTCGGAGTAGTCATCTTTCGTGAGCACCGTCCACGAGTACGTCGTGCCATCTTGCAGCGAACCCGCAGGCGGTGTCCATGACGGCGTGTCCAGCCAGCCCGAGTTCACCACGCCGCCGGTGCGCGAGTCAGCACCCGTGGCGACTCGGAACCAGTACTTCAGCGGGCGATTCTCGGAGTTGACCGGCGGCGCGACCGACAGCGTCGGCTCGGTCGTGACCACGATGCCACCGTCGACCGGTGAGGCCGTAGATAGAGCGGTCACCGGGGTGTTGTTCGTCGTGAAGCTCCAGACTGCTGACGCACGGGTAGTCGGCGTTCCCCACAGATACTCGTCTGTACCGTTTCTGACGTACGCCTTCCAGTAATACTTCTTTCCCGGCTGCAACTTCACGTCAGGAACCTGCACCGTGTCCGAGAGGATCCAGTTCGATTCCCAAACTGGTGCGACTTCGGGATTCGGGTTCTCACTGACCCGGAAGAAGTAGTGCAGCACACTGTTCTCGGGCGTGGTGCTGCCTGCGATCTTCAACGTCGGCGTCAAACTTGCGTTCGTCGACCCATCGCCCGGTGACGGGGCCGCAATCGAACCGACCGTCGGGTAGGGCTTCCACGACACCCACATCTTCGATTGGTAGTGCTTGTATGTGAAGTCGTTGATCTCTTCGCCGGCGAACATCAGACATGCGCCCTGTTGCCAATCCCGGACCCATTGTGCGACTCGATTCGCCAGTGCGTCGTGCGTGACGTTACCGCCGCCGTTCCAGAAGTTCGCCGGCCCCAGGTACTCACCCACTGAGTCGAAGCTGAGATTCGTCGCCCAGAACGCGTAACCGGTGCGGTTCGTCGTCGTCGAGTCCGAGGACTGCCCATAGAACTCGATCTCAGCATCGATGATCTGCTTGCCGAAGAACTGCTGGTAGTCGTACGACGCGACCGTTCGCCAGAGGCCGCTCTGATTCGTATTCCCGACCTGGATGCCGTAGTTGTGGTTGAAGGCCCCGTTCGACTTGTATGCCCACGATTCTCGGGGCCCGAACGACGACAACGGATCGACCGAGACCGGGTACACGCGGTCCTCGTTGTTCAGCCACGCCCGATCGGCCGTCAACGTCAATACCCAAGCAGCACCGTCGCGCTTCACCTCGGCCTCGACATCACCCTGCTCATTCGCCTGCTTTCCAGACAGCCCGGCCGAGTCCCACATGATCGGGCGCGGAACGATCAGCTGAGGCTTGCCCTTCGCGTCCTCGAACAGGATGTCGCCATTCTCGTCCTCGCGGAGGGTCAGCCCGTCGGATTCAATCCGCCACTGCCACGACGACCTCCCCTTCGCCCCGGGAGCCGCTGCGAGCTCGAACAGCTCCTTCACCGCGCCCGGTGTGACTTCGTACACCAAGTCGGTATCCGGGAACACCTCTGGGTACTCGAGGCGGTTTTTCTCGTCCGACCACGGCTCCCGGTCCCGTGTCAGCTGGGACGACGCGGCGCCGACCAACGAGAACGACACCGTGTGCGCACCTCGCGTCAACGTCACCAACGATTCCTCAGACGCATTCTCCGCGAACACCGGCTGCATCGGATGCTGGGCGACCTCCGCGCCCCCACGACCGAGAAGGGCGAACGGGCCACGGCCCGCGAGGTCCGTCTCGACCGGCTTCCATTTTCCATCAACCCGAACGTTCAAGGGCTCATCCGACAGCTCCGTGACACGAGTGCCATCAGGGCCCTTGTAGGTCTGGGAGAACTCCTCACGATCAAGCACCTGCACACCAGCAGGGTCGAACTCTTCCAACATGTCCGTCGGCTCTGCCGGAGCCAGCTCCGCTGGCGCAGGTTCGGGCACCGTCGGGGCAGGATCGGGCTCATCGCTCAAGTCGACCGGCACCGGAGCTTCACCCTCCTGAACGGCTGCGTCCGGAGACTCGTCGGGAAGCAACGGCTCCGAGCCGACGAACAAGTCGGGCTCTACGGCCTCGTCTGCAACAGCCGGTTGCGCGAGCGTGCCGACCAGCACTGAGGCGATGACCAGACCGACAATTGCATCCCACACACGCCGTCGACGCATCACGCGACTCCTCAACCGTTGAACCGTCCACGGGAGGAACTCGCACGCGGTGAACGTGACTCTAACGGGGGTGATTCGGGACGTCATACCCCCCACAACGGGGGGTATTGCTGGACGGAACCAAACGACGCTCAGCGGACATTAGTTGACCCGTTTCTGCGGCCCCGGAGGCCGATTCCGGCCCCTTCTTTCACCGCGTCTCGTCCATCCCACCGACGGTGCCCGGACTCCGAGCCGCGCACTGCACGAGCCCGCGATGACGCAGTTCGCTACGCGAGCGCGAGGTACTGGTGCACGAACGCCACCGCCATGCCGCCCTCGCCGACGCCCGCAGCCACACGCTTCACCGACCCCGAACGCACGTCGCCGATCGCGAACACCCCCGGCGCACTCGTCTCGAGCGCGAACGGCCGACGGTCAAGGCGCCACTGCGGGGTCGCCGCCGCGTCGGCTCCGGTGAGGATGAAGCCGTGCGCGTCACGAGCGACGTCCTCCGGCATCCACCCGGTCACGGCGTCGGCGCCGATCATCACGAACACGACGCCGGCCTCGGTACGCGCGGTCGCCCCGGTGGTTCGGTCAGCGACATCGATCGCCTCGAGGCTCGGCCCGCCGTGCAGCCCGACGATCTCGCTGCGGGTCTGCACTCGCACACCGTCGTTGGCCGCGATCTGGTCGATCAGGTAGCGCGACATGCTCGTCTCGAGCGACTCGCCGCGCACGAGCATCGTGACCGATCGTGCGTGCCGCGCGAAGAAGAGGGCGGCCTGGCCGGCCGAGTTGCCGGCGCCGACGATGCAGACGTCGGCTCCCTGCGCGATCGAGGCATCGCTGCGCGCAGCCCCGTAGTAGACGCCGTTGCCGCGGAACCGGTCGATGCCCGGCACCGGCAGCGAACGCCAGGCCACCCCCGTCGCGATGATGACCACGGGCGCGCGCAGCACGTCGCCGCCGTCGAGCACGATCTCGACCCCCGCGGCACCCGCGCCCGGCAGGATGGACTCCACGGTGCGGGTCACCACGATCTCGGCGCCGAGCCGCTTCGCCTGCTTCAAAGCACGGCTCGCGAGGTCGTCGCCCGAGATGCCGAACGGGAACCCGGTGTAGTTCTCGATGCGCGTCGAGGTGCCCGCCTGGCCGCCGGGGGCGACGGATTCGATCACGACCGTGCGCAGCCCCTCTGCCGCACCGTTGACGGCGGCGGTGAGTCCCGCAGGCCCGGCGCCCAGAATGACGACGTCGTAGTCGGATGCCGCGGGCGCGACGTCGAGCCCGACCGCCGTCGCGACCTCGCGCAACGAGGGGTCGACCGTGCGCTCGCCGCCGTGCTCGAGGACCGGGTACCGCTCGCCGACGACCGGGTCGTCGATCGTGGTGCGCTCGAACGCGACCTGGTTGCGGATGAGGAAGCCCGTGACCTCATGCGTTCGGGCATCCGATCGCGGCCCGATGACCCGCACATCGGTCTCGAGGCGCTCGGCCGCGATCTCCTGCAGCGAATCCAGGTAGCGACGGGCGAGGCCCGCGACCCGCGCCGGGATCGACGGCTCAGCCGCAGCGAGCGTGTAGTAGACCGTGACGTCGAGCTTGATGATGCGCGCGCCCTCCGCGGCATCCGCTGCTCGCCCGCTCGCCGGGAACGGCGTGCTCAGCGTCATCGGCACCTCGCCGAAGAACTGCCCCGGCTTGCGGCGGCCGATCACGCGCTCCTCGCCGTTGATCACCTTGGTGATCTCGGCTCCGCCCTCGACGACGACGAACAGCGCCCGCTCGTCGCCCTCGTGCGCGAAGTACTCGCCGGGCATGAGACGGATGTCCTCGACCGCCCGGGCGAGTTCGTCGAGCGTCGTCTCGGGCACCGGAGCGAAGATCGGGATGCCGCGGAGCGTCTCTGCGGTGATCATCGCTCTCGCACCATGCGCCGACGGTATCCGCGCCGAGACCTCCCGTCAACAGATGCGGCCGGCCGTGACGATCCGGCCGCGTTCGCGAGTGCGATCCGGCGCAGACGCGCTACGGTCGAACCGTGACGACCGCCCCCGTGCTCGCCGGCCGGATCCCAGTGACCCGGCTGACCCCCGCTGTGCCCGATGCGCGCTGGCGCCCCAAGGCGTTCGAGGGCGAGGTGGTGCCGTTCCGCGCGACCGTGTTCCGCGAGGGGCACGACCAGGTGGGCGCGATGCTCGTCATCACGAGCCCCGCTGGTGTCGTACGACGCGAGCGGATGTCTCCGCTGGCGCCCGGCACCGACCGCTGGGAGGCGGAGGTGCTGCTCGACGAGACCGGCGAGTGGCACTGGCACGTTACGGGGTTCGACGACGAGGTCGCGACGTGGCGGCACGACGCCGCGCTCAAGGTCGACGCCGGGGTCGACGCCGAGCTGATGTTCGAGCTCGGCGCGCGCCTCATCGATCGGGCCGTCGCCGAGAAGGCGCGGCCCCTCGCGGCTCGCAAACGGCTCACGGCGCTCGCCATCGGGCTGCGCAACGACGCGGCATCCGTCGCTGCCCGCCGCCAGCTCATCGACGACCCGGCCCTCGCCGAGTTCGACGCGCGACCGCTCGCGCGACTCTCGACCGACTCCCCCGAGCACACGCTCCTCGTCGAGCGGCGCCGCGCCGGCGTCGGCGCCTGGTACGAGTTCTTCCCGCGGTCCGAAGGGGCGAAGCAGCTGAAGGACGGCTCGTGGAAGTCGGGCACCTTCCGCACCGCGGCCAAGCGACTCGACGGGGTCGCGGCGATGGGCTTCGACGTCGTCTACCTGCCGCCGATCCATCCGATCGGGGTCACGAACCGCAAGGGGCGCAACAACACGCTCGACCCGGGACCGCACGACCCGGGCTCCCCCTGGGCCATCGGCGGGCCGCTCGCCGACGGCACCCCCGGCGGCCACGACGCCGTGCACCCCGATCTCGGCACGCTCGCCGACTTCCGCGCGTTCGTGCGCCGGGCGGCCGCGCTCGGCATCGAGGTCGCCCTCGACCTCGCCCTGCAGGCGACCCCCGACCACCCGTGGGTGACGGAGCATCCCGACTGGTTCACCCAGCTGCCCGACGGCACGATCCGCTACGCCGAGAACCCGCCGAAGAAGTACCAGGACATCTACCCGGTGAACTTCGACGACGACCCCGACGGCATCTTCGCCGAGGTGCTGCGCATCGTGCGGCACTGGATGAAGCAGGGCGTGCGCATCTTCCGCGTCGACAACCCGCACACGAAGCCGCTCGCGTTCTGGGAGCGGCTGATCGCGACGGTGAACGCGGATGACCCGGGCGTCGTCTTCCTCGCCGAGGCCTTCACCCGCCCGGCGATGATGCAGGCGCTCGCGATGGTCGGCTTCCAGCAGTCGTACTCGTACTTCACGTGGCGGAACACCAAGGCCGAGCTCGAGGAGTTCCTGACGAGCGTGTCGCAGGACACCGCCGACTTCATGCGGCCGAACCTCTTCGTCAACACCCCCGACATCCTCACCGAATACCTGCAGTTCGGCGGGCCGGCCGCGTTCACGGTGCGCGCGACCGTCGCTGCGACGGCGGCGCCGCTCTGGGGCGTCTACGCGGGCTTCGAGCACTTCGAGTCGGTCGCCCGCCCCGGCGCCGAAGAGGCGATCGACAACGAGAAGTACGAGTACAAGCCGCGCGACTTCGCGGCAGCCGAGCGCGAGGGCCGTTCGCTCGCGCTCTACCTCGGTATCCTCAACCGCATCCGTGCCGAGCACCCGGCGCTCGGCCAGCTCCGCAACATCCGCTTCCACGCGAGCGACGACGACTCGGTGCTGGTCTACTCGAAGCACCTCGACGGCCGCTTCACCGGCACGGGCGCCGACGACACGATCATCGTCGTCGCGAACGTCGACCCGCACTCGGTGCGGGAGACCACCGTACACCTCGATCTCGAGGCGATCGGCCTCCCGCCCGGTGCCCGCTTCGAGGTCGACGAACTCGTGACCGACGAACGCTGGGAGTGGGGCGCGTCGAACTACGTGCGACTCGACGCGTTCACGCGGCCTGCGCACATCCTGCACGTGAGGAGGGCCACGGATGCCTGATCCGCTCGCCGCACCCGTCATCGCCGACGAGGTGCTCGTCGCCGTCGCCGAGGGGCGCCACCACGACCCGCACTCGGTGCTCGGGCAGCACGGCTTCGACGAGTCGCACCACGCGGGGCCGCTCACGGCGATCCGCACGCGGCGGCCGCTGGCGGAATCGGTCGAGGCCGTCCTCCCCGACGGCGGCGTGCTCGCGCTCGAGCACGTCGGCCACGGCATCTGGGCAGGCGCCGGCGGCTTCGGCCCGAGCGACTACCGGGTGCGCGCCCGCTACGCCGACGGTTCGGACTGGACGAGCGACGACCCCTATCGCTTCGCCCCGACGATCGGCGAACTCGACCTGCACCTCATCGGCGAGGGGCGGCACGAGGAGCTCTGGCGGGTGCTCGGCGCCCACTACCGCGAGCACTGGGGCGTGACCGGCAGCGTGCGCGGCACCGCGTTCACGGTCTGGGCGCCGCGCGCGGCCGCGGTGCGCGTGACCGGTGCGTTCAACCGCTGGGACGGCACCGGGCACGCGATGCGCAGCATGGGCCCGACCGGGGTCTGGGAGCTCTTCATCCCCGACGTCGAGCCGGGCGCTGTCTACAAGTTCGAGCTGCTCACCGCCGACGGCGACTGGATCATGAAGGCCGACCCGATGGCACGGCAGGCCGAGGTCGCCCCCGCCACGGGCTCGGTGGTCTCGCTGAGCTCCCACGAGTGGGCCGACGGCGAATGGATGTCGCGCCGCGCCGCCGCCGACCTGCACGCGCTCCCCATGAGCATCTACGAGATGCACCTCGGCTCCTGGCGCCCCGGAAAGGGCTACCGCGACGTCGCCGACGAGCTCATCGAGTACCTCGAGTGGCTGGGCTACACGCACGTCGAGTTCATGCCCCTCGCGGAGCATCCGTTCGGCGGCTCGTGGGGCTACCAGGTGACCGGCTACTACGCCGCGACCTCGCGCTTCGGCTCCCCCGACGACCTGAAGTACCTGATCGACCGACTGCACCAGGCGGGCTTCGGCGTCATCATGGACTGGGTGCCGGGGCACTTCCCGAAAGACGAATGGGCGCTCGCGCGCTTCGACGGCCAGCCGCTCTACGAGCACGCCGACCCGCGCCGCGGCGAGCAGCTCGACTGGGGCACCTACGTCTTCGACTACGGCAACCCGCGGGTGCGCAACTTCCTCGTGGCGAACGCCCTCTTCTGGTTCGAGGAGATGCACGTCGACGGGCTGCGGGTCGACGCGGTCGCCTCGATGCTCTACCTCGACTACTCACGGGCCGACGGCGAGTGGCTGCCGAACGTGCACGGCGGCCGCGAGAACCTCGAGGCGATCGCCTTCCTGCAGGAGACGACCGCGACGGCGTACAAGCGCAACCCCGGCATCGTCATGGTCGCCGAGGAGTCCACGAGCTGGCCGGGCGTCACCGCTCCGACCGAGAGCGGCGGGCTCGGCTTCGGCTACAAGTGGAACATGGGGTGGATGCACGATTCGCTGCAGTACATCCAGAACGACCCGATGTACCGCTCGCACCACCATCACGACCTCACGTTCTCGTTCCTCTACGCGTTCAGCGAGCACTTCGTGCTGCCGATCAGTCACGACGAGGTCGTGCACGGCAAGGGATCGCTCGTGCGCAAGATGCCGGGTGACCACTGGCAGCAGCTCGCGAACGTGCGCGCCTACCTCGCCTTCATGTGGGCGCACCCCGGCAAGCAGCTGCTCTTCATGGGGCAGGAATTCGGCCAGCTCTCGGAGTGGAGCGAGGAACGCGGCCTCGACTGGTGGATCCTCGACCAGCCGAGCCACCGGCAGCTCGCCGAGTTCGTCGGCGCACTGAATCGCGGCTATCGCGCGACGCCCGCACTCTGGGTGCTCGACGACGACGCGGCCGGCTTCGAGTGGGTCGAGGGCGGCGCGGCCGCCGAGAACGTCATCGCGTTCCTCAGGTACGACCGTGAACGGCGACCGCTCCTCTGCGTCGTGAACTTCTCGGGAGTGCCGCATGAGGGATTCCGCCTCGGCCTGCCGACCGCCGGGCGATGGCGCGAGGTCATGAACTCGGATGCCGCGGAGTTCGGCGGATCGGGCGTCGGCAACCTCGGCGGCGTCGACGCGACTGAGACGCCATGGGCGGGCCGACCGGCATCGGCGTCGTTCACGCTGCCGCCGCTCGGCGCGGTGTGGTTCACGCTCGACTGATGGAGCTCCGGCCCCGGTAGCGCGACCTCAGCGGAGCGGTACTCAGTAGAGCAGGGTCGTGAGGCGTCGACGCGCCACGGCGACGCGCGGGTCGTCGGTGCCGACGACCTCGAAGAGCTCGACGAGTCGCTCGCGCACGAGCTTCTTGCCGTCGGCATCGAGGTCGGGGAAGAGTGTGAGGAGCCGATCGAACGCGTCGTCGACGTGCCCGCCCGAGAGATCGAGGTCGGCGACGTCGAGCTGCGCGTCGAGGTCCTTCGGCGCGACGGCGGCGGCGTTGCGGATCTCGTCGAGGGTCTTGCCGTGCAGGCGTCCGAGCAGGTTGGCCTGCGCGAGGCCGGCAACGGCGAGCGAGTCGCGCGGGTCCTGTGCGATCGCCGTGCGGTACGCGGATGACGCGGCGGCGAAGTCGCCCCGCTCGATCGCGTCGTACGCCTCCTGGTGCAGGGGCGGCAGCGGCGGTTCGACGGGTTCGGCGGGAACTCCGTCGTGCGCGGCATCTGCCTCGCCGGTCTCGATGGTGCCGGTCACGCCGTGCTGGCCGGCGAGCTCGAGCAACTGGTCGAAGACCTGGTCGATGACCTCGTCGGGCTGCTCGCCCGCGAACAGCGGCACCGGCTGCCCGGCGACGACGGCGACGACCGTGGGAATGGACTGCGCCTGGAAGGCCTGCACGAGCTGCGGACTGCGGTCGGCATCGGCTGCGGCGAGCACGAGGCGACCCGCGCGAGCACGGACCAGTCGCTCGAGCGTCGCGAGCAGGGCCTTGGACGGCTCGCTCCACGTCGCCCAGAGGGCGACGATGACAGGCACCGTGTGCGAGAGCTCGAGCGTGGAGCCGAAGGCGGCGTCATCCGTCTCGAAGACGATCTGGTCGCTCGGTCCGGATGCCGCGTGCGCACCCTGCCCGCCCGCCGGACCCGGCGACTGACGCTGCACGAGCGCCGAGAGGTCGACCGCACCGCGAAGCGCGGCGCCGGAAGGGGGAATCGGGTTGGTCACGGTACCTCCGAAGCTCCGATGAGACTCTCCGACCAGCCGAGCAGACGGATCTGGTCTTCAGATTCGTTGCCGACGCCGGGAACGTAGAACAGCAGTTGGATGCCGATGACGCGCTGCACGCCCTTCGCGCTCTTTCCGGTGAACCCGGAGAGCGCAGCGGCGGCACCGGGCTTGAACCCGATCGTACCGCCGTCGTTCGGAATGACGTTCTCAGTCTGGTCGATCGAGACGCTCACGAGGGCGCCCGCGTCGTTCGTGGCCAATGCGATCGTGGGACTGTCGCCGACCGCGTTCGAGTACGTGGCATCGACGGTGGCCTGCAGGCTGTCGTTGATGGCCTGCTGGCCTGCCGGCCCGAGCTGCTGCATGAGCGTGTCGCCCTCGGGGTCGAACATCGGAGCGAACTCCGACGATTCGCCCTTCAGCAGCACGTCGGCGTAGGCCGAGGCCACCTGACCGGTGGGCATCACGAGTCCCTTGAACTCGGGCGAGATCGGCGGCGCGCCGATCGACGCGGGAGCGACCTCGGGAACTTCGGCGTCGGGCGCGAGGGAGATCGCGTAGAGGATCTTGTAGTTCTCACGCGGCGTCTGCTGCACGAGCACGAGCGCGCTCGGCGCGATCGTCGGGTCATCCGAGTTCTTGGCGATCGTGAGCACCGTTCGCGGCCAGCCCGTGGCCTGCTGCGGGAGCGTGAGGGTCAGCGGCGACGCCGGAATCGGCGTCGGCATCGGGTGCTCGGCGAGTGAGCCGCGGATCACGTAGTTGGCCGTTCGCGCCTCGAGTGCCGGACCAGTGAACCGCTCGGCTGCGACTGTGGCATCGCGCGAGGCGTCGACGTCGGTGGCGAACACGGCGACGCGGCGCATGATGCGCTCCATCTGCGGCACGGTCACCGCGGGCTGCGTCACGGGCGTGTCGTCATCGGGTTCGTCCGTCGCCGCGGGGGTCGCGACCGGCGTCGCCGGAGCAGTGCTCTCGGGCGCCGCCTGCTGGTCGAAGTTCGGCCAGTAGTCGGCCGAGCACGCGGAGAGTGCGAGCGCGGGGATGACGAGGAACGGCACGATGGCCACGCGCTTGGCGCGGCCGATGGAGCGCCGGCCGCCACCGCCGACCTGCGTGCGACCCGGCTTCGGGGCGCTCGGCAGCTTGCCGCGCGGTCCCTTCGGCAGGTTGCGACGAGGGCCCCGCATGCGGCGGTGGTTCACGAAGCCCGCGATCACGAGCGCGATGCCGACCAGGAAGACGAGGGCGCCGCCCACGATCAGGGGGCCGGCCCACGGCGTCGCGTTGTCGAGCGGCCAGTCGATCTTCACGCGGGAGGGCAGTTCGTCGCCGCCGTCGGCGCTGACGAGCACCGCGATGTCTTCAGGCACGTCGATCGTGGTGGTGAGCACGAGGTCGTCAGTGAACTCGTCGAGCCAGAGGTCGGATCCCGCGGGCGACGGTGCGGCGACTTCGGCCGCGGTGCCGGTCGCGGCATCGGCTGCCGGCGGCGTGGTCGCCGGTGCGACGGGGGTGACGGGGGTCGAGTCGTCGACCGGCTTCGTGACGACGATCTCGTTGGTCAGTTCGCCGGAGTCGGCGTCGTAGTCGACCGAGACGTACGGAGTGTCCCCGAGCCAGGCCTCGACGTCGGAACTGCGCCCGTAGGAGAGGAACGCCTTCGGGGAGCCCGACACGGTGATCGTCTGCTTGCCCGGGTGGGCGGCCAGTGCGTCGGGTTCGATCACGATGAAGTCGGCCTCGCCCCCCGACAGCTCGGCCGACATCGAGACACGATCGGGTTCGAGGAAGACCGTGCGCTGGGCGATGCCGAGCCCGATCATCACGGCCGCGGCGATGAACGCCACGATTGCGAAGACGAAGCGCACGAACAGAACCTCCATTGCCGCCCGTGGCGGCCTCTGACAAAGACATTCCAGACTACCGACGATTTCTGGGAGATCCCTAACCGATGGCTGGAAGTCCGGTGTCTCCGCGTACCTCGCGCGACCCGTACAATCGGACACACCATCCCGCATGCGCCCCCACGACGCGGGACAGAGCCCGGAGGAAGAATGGCCGTCGAAGAGACCGAGTTCACGCAGGTGTTCCGCGGATATGACAAAGACGAGGTCGACAAGGCGATCAATGGTCTTCGCCGCGACATCATCGCCGCGAACAACCAGAGCACCGACAGCGTCAAGGAGAACAAGCGTCTCCTCGCACGCATCGAGGAGTTGACGGCCGAGCTCGAAGAGGTCGGCAGCCCCACGTTCTCCGGTCTCGGCACGAAGCTCGAGAACACCCTCCGCGTCGCGGAGGAGCAGTCCACCCGCCTCATCGCGCAGGCCGACATCGACGCGGAGAAGCTCCGCCGTGCGGCTGAAGACGAGGCGCACCTCATGCGCTCCGACGCGCACGAACTCGCAGAGCGCACCCTCACCGAGGCTCGCGCACAGGCGAACCGCATCCTCGAGAACGCTCGCTCGGAGGCCGACGACATGGTCTCCCGCTCGCACGAGGCGAGCGAGCAGCTCCGTCAGGACGCCGCCCGCGACGCCGCGGCGATCCGCGGTGCGGTCGCCACCGAGACCGCGGAGATCCGCACGAGCGCGAAGCGCGAATCCGCGGCGATGATCGCCGCGTCCGAGCGGAAGTCGGCCGAGATCCTCCTCGCGGCCAACGCCGAGGCCACCGACGCGCGGGCCACCGCCGCGGGCCTCACGCAGGAGACCGAGCAGACCCGTGCCGAGGTCGCGATCGAACTCGACCGCGCCCGTGCCGAGCTCGCACGCGAGAGCGAGCAGGCGCGCATCGACCTCGCCGCGGAGACCGAGCAGTCCCGACTCGACCTCGAGCGCGAGTCCGCAGAGGCACGCGCCGGCATCGATGCCGAGATCGCCGAACGCCGCGCCGCCCTCGTGCACGAGCTCGACCAGGCCCGCAGCGACCTCGACCGCGAACTCGAAGGCAGCAGGACCGAACTGGTGCAGCAGCGCGAGCAGGCGAAGGTCGACATCGAGCGCGAAGCCGAGGCCGCCCGCCTCAAGCTCCAGCACGAGCTCGAGCGCATCCGCGCCAAGCACGCCGCCGACCTCGAGCAGATGCGCGCCGACCTCGCCCTCGAGCAGGAGCAGGCACGCGCCGACTTCGACGCCGACTCCGAGCAGGGCCGCATCGACCTCGACAACCAGCTCACCGCGATGCGCAAGAAGACCACGCACGAGGTCAACCGCATGCGCCGCGAGATCGAGAAGTCGCACCTCGACCTCGAATCCGAGCTGTCGACGAAGCGCGACGAGGCCGAGCAGGAGCTCCTCGCCGCCCATCAGGAGGCGGTCGCGCAGACCCAGAAGTTCCTCGAAGACGCCAACGCCGAGCTCGCAGAGGCCGTCGCCCGCACCGCCGAGAGCCGTGCAGAGGCCGACCGGCTCGAGACCGAGGTCCGGTCCGACATCGCGGTCGTCCGCGACAAGGCCGACGACGAGGCCCGCGACCGCATCGCGGCAGCGCACGAGCAGGCACGCAAGCTCATCGCCGATGCCGAGGAGCGCACCCGTGCGCTCGTCGCGGACGCCGAGGACCGCCTCTCGCAGATCAAGATCGAGCGCGACGCCGTCGCCGGCTACTTCGAGAGCCTCCGCGGTGTGCTGACGCAGGCGGAGCAGATCGCCGCGAAGACCAAGTAGTCGGTCCGAGAAAGAGGGAGCGGGCCGTTCGATGAAGATCCAGAACGCGTTCCGCATCGGGCTGGTCGGCACCCTCGGCGTGGGTGTCGGCCTCCTCATCCTCAGTTCGATCGCGACGCTGTCGACGATCATCGCCTACGTCGGCATCGCAGTGTTCCTGGCCCTCGGCCTCGACCCGGCAACCAGCTGGCTCGAGCGCCGGGGGCTTCCGCGTTGGGCGGCGATCCTGATCGTCATGAGCGGGGTCGGCCTGCTCGTCGCCGCCCTCGTGATCGCCGTCGTGCCGATCATCGTCGACCAGGTGAGCCAGCTCGTCGAGGAGATCCCGCGGATCGTCGACCAGACGACCTCCCAAGACTGGATCGAGTTCCTGCAGGAGCAGTTCCCGCAGGTTCCGGTCGACGAGATCAGCGAGCAGGTCACGACCGGCCTCACCGACTTCTTCACGAATCCCGACAAGCTGAGCGAGCTCGCCGGTGGCGTGCTCCAGGTGGCCGTCGCGATCGGCGCCGGGGTGTTCGGCGTCGTCATCGTGTTCATCCTGACGCTCTACTTCGTCTCCTCGCTGAACACCATGAAGCGCGCCACCTACCAGCTGGTGCCAGCGTCCAAGCGCGACCGCTTCGCCGACCTCACCGAGCAGATCACCCAATCGGTCGGCCGCTACGTGCTCGGCCAGGTCTCGCTCGCCGCGGTCAACGGCGTCGCGAGCTTCGTGTTCCTGTCGATCATCCAGGCCCCGTTCCCCGCGGTGCTCGCCTTCCTCGCCTTCCTGTTCTCACTCGTGCCGCTCGTCGGCACGCTGAGCGGCTCGGTGCTGATCGTGCTCGTGTGCCTGATCCCGGGCCTCGGCTCGCCGCTGACCGCCCTCGTCGCAGCGATCTACTACGTGATCTACATGCAGGTCGAGGCATACGTGCTGAGCCCCCGCATCATGAACCGCGCGGTGAAGGTCCCCGGCGCGCTCGTGGTGATCGCGGCGCTCGCGGGCGGATCGCTCGGCGGTGTGCTCGGTGCACTCGTCGCGATCCCGGTCGCCGCAGCGATCCTGCTGATCATCAAGCAGGTCGTCGTGCCGCACCAGAACGAGCGCTGAGCTCGCCACGCTCCCCGTCGCACCAGAGTGCGCTCAGGGCACGGAAGCCCTCAGCTCGCGTCGGCGGGCCACTCCGTCGGCAACGGCAGTGCAGCGGGGTTGACGACCCCGACGATCTCGTCGAGCACGCGACGGGTCTGCGACTCCCCCACCCACAGGTGCTTGCCGCCCGTCACGTCGATGCGCGTGACCTTCGGAACGCTCGCGAACCGCTCGGCCGCCTCGGCCGGTCGCAGGTAGTCGTCGAACTCCGGGATCAGCGCGACCAGTTCGGGCTTCGCATGCTGCCAACGCGCGAGCTCGGCCTCACTCGTGCGGTGCAGCGGCGGCGAGAGCAGGATCGCCCCGTCGATGCCGTGCTCGAGTCCGTACTTCAATGCGAGCTCCGTGCCGAACGACCAGCCGACGAGCCACGGGTGCGGCAGCGCGCGCTCCTCGACGAACGACATGGCCGCCGCGACATCCGCTCGCTCTGCGACGCCCTCGCCGAAGGCGCCCTCGCTCGTGCCGCGCGGCGACACGGTGCCGCGCGTGTTGAATCGGAGCACCGCGAGGTCGGCGAGTGCCGGCAGGCGGGCGGCCGCCTTCCGGATGATGTGCGAGTCCATGAAGCCGCCTGCCGTCGGCAGCGGATGCAGCGTGACGAGCGTCGCGACGGGCGGCCGGTCGAGCGGCGTGGCGAGTTCGCCGACGAGGGTCAGGCCGTCGGCCGTGTGAAGCTCGATCTCTTCACGACGCGCGGGCAGTTCGACGCTCGCGCGGATCTCGATGGACGTGTCGCTCATGCCGCGCCGATCCTCCAGCAGTGTGTGTGCCAATGACGGCGCGAGGCCAGGTCGGCCGCGTCGCCGAGCACGCCGTCCGCGCGCCATGCCACGAGGTGGGCGACGCCCGGTACGACGTCTTGACCGCAGCCCGGGCAGAGGTAGGCTTTCACGGCCTGCGCCTCGGAGACGGGCTGCACGTTCCACTCACGACCGCCGCGCACCTCGGTGCGTCGCCACCCCGAGGTGAGACGCTCGACGTCGAGTTCGGGGTGCTCCTCGCGGGCACGCGCCGCCCGACTCCGGGATCGGTTCGAACGCGCCATGGAATCCAGTCTAGGCCGCAGGCGAGACGTCTCCGCTCCGCGAGCGACGCGGAGCGTTTCAGTACCAGCCGACGTCTTGCGAGTGCGCCCACGCGCCGCAGGGCGTGCCGTAGCGGCCCGAAACGTAGCCCAGACCCCACTCGACCTGCGTGGCCGCGTTGGTCTCCCAGTCGGCTCCGGCGCTCGCCATCTTCGAACCGGGAAGCGCCTGCGGGATGCCGTATGCGCCGCTGCCGGCGTTGTAGGCGTTCACGCGCCAGCCGGACTCCTTGCTCCAGAGCGCGACGAGGCAGTCGAACTCGCTCGACGCCCATCCGCGCGCCGCGACGGCACCGGCCGCGTAGGCCTGGGCCGAGCCGGGGTCGGGAGTCACTGCGGGCGGAGCCCACCCGCTGCTCTCACTCGTCGAGGCGGGCGCGAGCTTCACCTCGGGCTTCTTCTCGACGTCGTAGCTCTCTTGGCCGACGTCGATCGAGTAGTCGCCGGCGACCTCGATCGCCTGCACGCGCTCTCCGCCGAAGCGATCGGCCTCGGCGGCGAAGTTCGACGAGGCGGTCGCCCCCGAGAACGGGTCGACCACGTTCACGAGCAGGAAGCTGACGGATGCCGCGAAGGCGAACACCACGGTCGCGGCCTGCTTGACCTTGCCGACTCGCGGCTGCCTGGCGGCCGATGAGACGGCCGGGCGCGGAGATGCCGAAGGTCGAACGTTCGGCGAGGAATCGGAGTTCGACGCGGCGGCGGTCGTCTGATGACGCGGCTCCTCGGCCTCGTCACTTCCCGCATGTCTACCCACGATTCGACGAGTGTATCGAAAGAGCGGCGACGGATTCCAACTCGACGCGCACGTCAGCGGACCGCGAGCATCACGTCGACGACGGCGTCGAGGAGCAGGTCGACCTGAGCCTCGCGATACCCGCCGCGCTGCGTCTTGAACACGACGCTGCGCACGTCGTCGATCGAGATCGGCCACCCGTCGCTGAAGTACCTCGTGAGCTTGTCCGCGAAGCGGTCGACGTCTCGAGTGCTGTACCCGCGCACGAGCGGCGCGACTCGATCGAAGCGATGCCCCTCGGGGCGCGCGAGGCGGTTGGAGACCACCTGTGCGGTCGTGCGCGCCTCGGTGAGCCACGCCTCGCCCCCGTGCAGCCGGGCCGCGACCTGCCGCTCCTGAGCGGCGAAGGCGTCCTCCAGCCGCTCGAGGGCCTGGTCGACGTGGGTCGTCGAGTAGCCGCCCTTCTGCATCGCGAACGCCGTCAATCGAATGCGATCCGAGGTCAGCGGCTCATCGCCGGGTTGGGCGGTGCCGTCGTATGCGCGGCGCGCCACCTGCAGGAACGACTCGACCTGAGCCGTGTTGTAACCGAGCTTGGGCTTGCGAGCGCGAGGGAAGGTGGAGTCCACCGCTCCATTATTGCGGAGGGTCGGCGTGGAAACGCTCACCCGAAGATCCGGAATGCCACGAAGGCGACGGCAGCCGACGGCAGGATCGAGTCGAGACGATCGAGGAATCCACCGTGGCCCGGAAGCCACGAGCTCATGTCCTTGATGCCGATGTCACGCTTGATCAGGGATTCGACGAGATCGCCGAGGGTCGCCGTGAGGAAGATCGCAGCACCGAAGATGAGGCCGAACCACCAGGTGTTCCCGAGCATCAGCGTCGACAGGAGTACACCGGCGACGAGACTGACCGCGCCGCCGCCCGCGAACCCCTCCCAGGTCTTCTTCGGGCTGATGACGGGCGCCATCTTGTGTTTGCCGAGCATCAGCCCGAACGCGTAGGCGCCCGTGTCGGCGGCCACCGCCACCGCGATGAAGGCGAGCGTCCACAACTCGCCGCCCTCTGCTGCGGTGAGCACCACGGCGAACGTCGCGAGGAAGGTCACGTAGCCCTGTACGAACGCACCGGCCGCGACGTCGCGTGCGAGTTCACGGCCCGGGCGACGCAGCGACGGCACGGCCTGTTCGCCGAGTCGCCAGAGCGAGACGATGAGGATGCCGCCGAGCACCGCGATCAGCTGACCACCCGCGCCCCCGTAGTAGGCGAGCGGCACTGCGGCCACTGCGACCACGACGGTCGGGATGCGGGGAACGTGATAGCCGCCCTTGCGCAGGGCCTGAGCGAGCTCGTAGCTCGCGAAGGCGGCGATGACCACCGCGAAGAGCATGAACAGCTCTTTGATCACGAGGAGGCTGAGCAGGAGCACAGCTCCGAAGCCGAGTCCGATCAGGGTCGCGAGGATCAGGTTGCGGCCGGTACGGGCCTTGATCTTCTCCTGCGCCTGATCGAACTGGGCCTTGCCGACCTCGAACTGGCGCTCGAGGTCGGCCTTGCGGGCGTGCACCTGCGCTCGGAACTCCTCGCGCGAGGTTCGTTCTGCTCCCCCGGCGTCCGACTGATCCTCTTCTGGGACGCCCGACATCGTCTGCCTCAGACCTCGAGGAGTTCGGCTTCCTTGCGCTTCAGGGCGTCGTCGATCGCGTCCACATTGGACTTCGTGATCTGCTCGAGTTCCTTCTCCGCGCGCGAAACCTCGTCATCGCCCACGTCGCCCTTGAGGGCGTCGAGGTCGTCCTTCGCCTTGCGGCGGATGTTGCGGACCGAGACGCGAGCGTCCTCGGCCTTGCCGCGCACGATCTTGACGAACTCGCGGCGGCGCTCCTCGGTCAGTTCGGGCAGCGTGACGCGGATGATGTTGCCGTCGTTCGACGGGTTCGCTCCGAGGTTCGGAGTGTCGCGGATCGCCTGCTCGATGTCCTTCAGGGCGCCCTTGTCGTAGGGCGTGACCACGAGGGTGCGCGCTTCGGGGTTCTGCATCGATGCGAGCTGCGCGAGCGGCGTGGGCGTGCCGTAGTAGCTCACCATGATCTTCTGGAAGAGCTGGGGGTTCGCCCGACCGGTGCGAACGCTCGAGAAGTCGTCTTTGGCGACCTCCACGGCCTTCTGCATGCGTGTGGTGGCATCGGAAAGTACGTCCGCGATCACGGGGGCTCCTTCTGTTTCGCTACTCGGGACAGTCTATCGACTGGTGGCGGGCTCGCCGTTGCTGACGATCGTGCCGAGGTCGGCTCCGAGGATCGCCTTGGTGACGTTGCCGTGGGGCGCCATGCCGAAGACCTGCATCGGCATGCCGTTGTCCATGCAGAGGCTGAACGCCGTCGAATCGACGACCTTGAGGCCGCGCTGCAGGGCCTCCTGGTAGCTGATGCGGTCGATCTTGTGCGCGTCGGGGTTCGTGCGCGGGTCGTCGGAGTAGACGCCGTCGACGCCGTTCTTCGCGACCAGCACGACCTCGGCGTCGATCTCGAGGGCGCGCTGTGCGGCCACCGTGTCGGTCGAGAAGTAGGGCAGGCCCGCGCCGGCGCCGAAGATGACGACCCGGCCCTTCTCGAGGTGCCGCTCCGCACGACGCGGAATGTAGGGCTCGGCGACCTGCGTCATCGAGATCGCCGACTGCACGCGCGTCTCGGCGCCTGCCTGCTCGAGGAAGTCCTGGAGGGCGAGCGCGTTCATCACCGTGCCGAGCATGCCCATGTAGTCGGCCCTGCCGCGATCCATGCCGCGCTGCGAGAGCTCGGCGCCGCGGAAGAAGTTGCCGCCGCCGACGACGATCGCGATCTCGACCGTGCGTGCGGCATCGGCGATCTCACGTGCGAGTGCGCTGATCACGTCGGGGTTCACCCCGAGGGCACCGGCCCCGAACGCCTCCCCCGAGAGTTTCAGCAGGACCCTGCGCTTGTGTTCCGTCATCCCGACCGATCCTTCCCCTCTGGGGTCAAAGCTACTGGTTCGCCGAGCTCGGCGCAGTGCCGTTGCTCGGGCGTTTTCGACGGGCACGACCCGTCATGCGTCCGGAATCGTTCCGGACATAGCAAAGGAGTCCGGATCGCGAACGATCCGGACTCCTTCGAGGCACCTAGGCGCCGACCTTGAAGCGAGCGAAGTCGCTCACCGTGAGGCCTGCACCCTCGAGCACCTTCGCGACGGACAGCTTGTTGTCCTTCGCGTAGTCCTGCTCGAGCAGGGCGACCTGCTTGAAGTACGCACCGAGGCGACCCTCGATGATCTTCGGGAGGGCGGCCTCGGGCTTGCCCTCCTCGCGCGAGATCTGCTCGACGATCGCGCGCTCCTTCTCGACCGACTCCGCCGGAACTTCCTCACGCGTGAGGTACTCCGGGTTCGCGAACGAGATGTGCTGCGCGACCGAACGGGCGGTCTCAGCGTCAGTGCCGGCGTAGCCGAGCACGACGCCGACCTGCGGCGGGAGGTCCTTCGACGTCTTGTGCAGGTAGATCGCGAACTGCTCGCCCTTGACGAGACGGATGCGACGGAGCTCGACCTTCTCGCCGAGGATCGCGGCCTCTTCGTCGATCACGGTCGCGACGGTCTTGCCGTCGGCCGGAGCGGCGAGTGCAGCCTCGAGGTTCTCGGCACGGGCAGCTGCGACAGCAGCGAGCACGCGGTCGGCGAGACCGACGAACTTGTCGCCCTTGGCGACGAAGTCGGTCTCGCAGGCGAGCTCGATCATCGTCGCGGTGCCGTCGCCGTTGTCGACGGCGGCGACGAGGCCTTCGGCGGTGGAGCGGTCGGCGCGCTTGGCGTTGCCCTTCGCACCCTTCAGGCGGAGGATCTCGACCGCCTTCTCCATGTCGCCATCAGCTTCGACGAGGGCGTTCTTCGTGTCGACCATGCCGGTGCCGAGGCGCTCGCGCAGGTTCTTGACGTCTTCGAGAGTGAAGTTGGCCATATCTCTGAAGTCTCCTGAACTCGTGGTCTTACTTGGACTCGGCGGCTTCGGCAGCCTCCGCGCCTTCGACGTCGGCAGCGGTCTCGGTCGCGGCGACCTCGGTCGCTGCTTCGTCGACGACCTCGGCCGCTTCGGCCTTGGCCTCTGCGACGGTCTCCGCCACAACCTCGGTCTCGGCCGAAGCCTGCTCGGGGGTGGTCTCGGAGCCGGCCTGGAGGAGCTCCTGCTCCCACTCGGCGAGCGGCTCGACGGCGGAGACGTTGCCCTCGGCCTCGGGCTTCTGGTGACGCTCGATGAGGCCCTCGGCTGCAGCGTCGGCGACGATGCGGGTGAGCAGGCTCACCGAACGGATCGCGTCGTCGTTGCCCGGGATCGGGTACTGGACCTCGTCGGGGTCGCAGTTGGTGTCGAGGATGCCGATGACGGGGATGCCGAGCTTCTTGGCCTCGTCGATCGCGAGGTGCTCCTTCTTGGTGTCGACAACCCAGAGCGCCGAGGGCGTCTTCGTCAGGTTGCGGATACCGCCGAGCGACTTGTGCAGCTTGTCGAGCTCGCGCTTCTTGATTAGGAGTTCCTTCTTGGTGAAGCCACTCGTGGTGCCTTCGAAGTCGAGCTCCTCGAGCTCCTTCATGCGCGCGAGGCGCTTGGAGACCGTCTGGAAGTTGGTGAGGAGGCCACCGAGCCAGCGCTGGTTCACGTAGGGCTGGCCGACGCGGGTCGCCTGCTCGGCGATCGCGTTCTGCGCCTGCTTCTTCGTGCCGACGAAGAGGATGGTGCCGCCGTGGGCGACCGTCTCGCGCACGAAGTCGTACGTCTTGTCGATGTAGGCGAGCGACTGCTGCAGGTCGATGATGTAGCTGCCCGAACGCTCCGTGAGGATGAAGCGCTTCATCTTCGGGTTCCAACGGCGGGTCTGGTGCCCGAAGTGAACGCCGCTGTCGAGCAGCTGGCGAATGGTGACGACGGCCATGAGCCGTACTCCTTTGTTCTCAGTTGTCGCTCCGGCCGGCGGCTGGAGCCCTGGCGCCCGGCACGGCTCCGCCGGTTCCTGCTGGAAGCAGAGACTGGACTGAGTGGAGTCGTCGGCCGAAATGGCGCGCGTAGTCACCCCGGAAGACCGGGGTGCTCCCGATACTCTACCATCGGCACTGCCCCTCCCCAACCGCGGTCGGCCGGTCCCATCCACCTCTCCGGTGCCGACGCGAGCGGATGCCGCGTGCCGGCCCGATCATCGGACCATGAACGCTCCGAGACCGACCCGCAGGGGGCGAGCGGCGAGTCCTTCATCGCCTCCGAGCGAGATCGTCGCGCTCATGCTCGTCGTACTCATGCTCGTCGCGCCCCTCTCCGCGGCCTCGTCGGCGACCGCGGCGCCCCCGCTGCGATCGACCGCTCGAGTCGCTGCCGACGGTCCATCGCAGTCCGAGCCCGCTGAGCCCTGGCGTTGGCCGGTCCCAGCGCCGACCCGTGTCGTCGCCCCGTTCCGCGCGCCGCCGACGCCGTACACGGCCGGTCATCGCGGCATCGACATCGCGGCGACCCCGGCCGCCACCGTGGTCGCCGCCGCCCCAGGGGTGGTGAGCTTCAGCGGAATGGTCGCCGGGCGCCCGGTCGTCTCGATCGATCACGGCGACGGGGTCGTGAGCGCGATCGAGCCGGTCGCCGGCCTCGTCGCGGCAGGTGCGACCGTGGCGGCGGGCGACCCGATCGGCACGGTCGCGACGGGCGGGCACTGCGACTCCGGGTGCGTGCACTTCGGTGTGCGTGTCGACGGCGAGTACGTGTCGCCGTTCCTCTTCCTCGGCGGGCTGCCTCGCGCGGTGCTGCTCCCGCTCGAGTGAGTCGGGCGCTGCCCCTCGTCAGGCGCGCGGATGCGCCGTGCGGTAGCTCTGCTTGAGTCGCTCCGACGACACGTGCGTGTAGATCTGGGTGGTGCCGAGGCTCGCGTGTCCCAGGAACTCCTGCACGGCGCGGAGGTCCGCGCCGCCGTCGAGCAGGTGCGTCGCCGCGGTGTGCCGGAAGGCGTGCGGCCCGCTCGGCCCGGTGCCCGGGATCTCCGCGAGGATGGCGGCGACGAGCCGGTAGACGCTCCGCACGCCCATGCGACCGCCACGAGCGCCGAGGAACACGGCGTTCGCGGCTACCGGCGCGGGCGCAATGCTCGCACTCGCGACGATCTTCGGTCGTGCCACGTCGAGATACCGGTCGATCGCACGGGCCGCGGGAGCCCCGTAGGGAACCATCCGCTCCTTGGAGCCCTTGCCGAGCACGCGCACGACGCGCCGCCGTCGATCGATGTCGTCGAGGTCGAGGCCCACGAGTTCCGAGACCCGCAGCGCCGAGGCGTACAGCAGCTCGATGATCGCGAGATCGCGCACCTCGGTGGGAGCGTCGTCGGCCGCCCGGGCCGAGAGCGCGGCGAGGGCATCGGTCACGGCCTGCTCGGTGACGACGCGCGGCAGCGTGCGCTGCGCCCGCGGCGCCTTGAGCCGCACACCGGGGTCTGCTTCGAGCAGACCGCGGCGACTCAACCAGGCGGTGAATCCCCGAGCGGATGCCGCGCGGCGCGCGATGCTCGATCGGGCGAGTCCGCGTTCGGTCGCCGTCCAGAGCCAGTCGCGCAGGAGCGGCAGGTCGATCGCCGCGGCGTCGGTCGAACCACGAGCCTCGGTGAAGGAGATGAGCTCGACGAGGTCGCTCCGATAGGCGGCGACGGTGTGCGGCGAGTACCCGCGCTCCACTGCGACGTGCGACAGGTAGTCGTCGAGCAGCTGGTCGAGGTTCACGTGACCAGCTTGCTCCCGCGCGGGCCGGCAGGGCGCACGGCACGCCCTGAAGCAGTGCTCGGACTCACGCCGTGCCGAGCTTGCGCGAGAACCGTTCGAGACGGGCCTCGGGCGACAGCGACTCGATCTCGTCGAGGAAGACCTCGTCGAGCGTCGTGACGGGCGTGTAGGGCCCCACCGGCACGACCGAGGTCACGACGCCGTCGGCATAGAGGTGCACGAGGGAGAAGGAGCGACCGCCGTCGACGCCGACGAGATCTCGCGGCGTGGCGGAGAGGTCCATCGTGTACGCGGTGGCCCCGGCGACGGAGACGGGGATGCCCGCGAAGCTCCCGTTCGTCGCGTAGTGCAGGTGCCCGCCGAGGATCAGCCGCACATCTCGGCCGCGGAGGACCTCGGCGAGGCGGTCCTGGCCGCGGAGCTCGAGCACGTCCATCAGCGCGAGCGGCGTGGCGATGGGCGCGTGGTGCAGCGCGATGACCGTGCCGTGCTCGGCAGGCACCTCGAGGGTCGCCGCGAGCCAGTCGAACGACGCGTCGTCGAGCTCGCCGTGGTGGTAGTCGGGCACCGTGGAGTCGAGGGCGATGATGCGGAGGCCGTCGACTTCGACGACACGATGCACCGGCGCATCGCTCGCGGGCTCGCCGAGCAGCTCGCTGCGGAACGCGGCGCGCTCGTCGTGGTTGCCCATCACCCAGACCAGGCGGGAGCCCATGCGTTCGGCGAGCGGCTCGAGCGCGGCGCGCGCGAGGCGATAGGCGTCGGGCTCGCCCAGGTCGGCGATGTCGCCGGTGACGACGATCGCGTCGACCCCGCCGCCGAGCCGTTCGAGTTGGGCTGAGACCTGCGCGAGCGCCTGGACCGTGTCGGCGACACCGCCGAGCGGTTCGCCGCCGCGCAGGAGGTGGGTGTCGCTCACCTGGGCGATGACGTGTCGGGCTGCCGGGTACCGGCCGAGCTGCGGGTGCTGCATCGAGCCCTCCTTCCGCCGTCAGCCTAGGGCGTGCCGCCGACGCACCGCGGAGGACGCGGTGCCGCAGGCGACGGACACCGCAACGTGCAACAAAATTGTTGCATCATAAGCGCCGACCGGATACCTTGACTTGCATCATGCAAGCACCGCTCAACGAGAGGCCGACCCTCATGAACGACTTCACCACCTCCGTCACGATCAACCGCCCGGTCGAGGACGTCTTCAAGGCGGTTCTCGACGCTCGGGGGTGGTGGAACGAGGCGATCGACGGCCCGACCGCGGAGGTGGGGGACGAGTTCGGCTTCGAGGTCCCGGGCCTCCACCGCACACGCATGCGAATCACGGACGTCGAGCACGATCGACGCATCATCTGGCTCGTGGTCGACAACTTCTTCGCGTTCGTCGAAGACCAGAGCGAGTGGGTCGGCGACCGAATCCAGTTCGATATCGCCGCGGAGGGCGACGGAGCCCGTGTGACGTTCACCCAGCACGGCTTGGTGCCCGATCTCGAGTGCTACGACGTGTGCTCGAATGCGTGGGTCTTCTTCGTGAGGGAGAGCCTGCGTCGGCTTGCCGAGGACGGGGAGGGCATGCCCGAATCATCGGCCGGCCAGGCAGCACCCGCCTCGCGGGCGCGCTCCGCCGTGGACGCCCTCACCGCACGGTCGGGTTCTGCTGAGCCTTCGTCATGAAGACCGGCCGTCTGGCCGAACCCGGTTCGCCCGGACCCCGGTCAGGCCCCGAACCGTTCATGCCCGCTGCAGGCCAGGGCCGGGGACGGCGACGATCTCCCCTGGCTCGACCGAATCGCCACACGTCTCGCACCGCAGGTCGAGGTGGACGGCACCATCGCAGCGCGAGTGTTCGTAGAGGATCGGGGCGCCATCCGGCGCGGCCCATTTGTCCCCCCAAGCGCTCAGCGCGTGGATCACCGGCTCCAGGTCGAGCCCTTTCGGCGTGAGCACGTACTCGCGGACCTCAGCGCCGTCTGGTGCGCGCCGGATCTCCATGAGGCCGTTCTCGATGAAGAGCTCGAGTCGTGATGCGAGGACGTTCGAAGCGATACCGAGTGATCTCTCGAACTCCGTGAATCGGCGAGCACCCCTGAACATCGCATCCCTCAAGATCAGTAGGCTCCACCGCTCACCCACCAGCTCGAGTGCACGGGCGGCCGAACAGTTCTCGCGCTCATAGGTTCTTCCCAGCACGGGACCCCTCCTTGCGTCAGCAGAATCTCTGCCCACTTTCATCACGCTAGTCATTAGTGAACGGCGGTCACCCACTGTCACGCGCACTTCGCCCGCAACCAGCCGAACGGATGCCGCTTGGCCTGCCCAAGGGCGTCGAGCCCGCCGAGCACGCCCATCACCGCCGACGGGGTCATGCCGCACCGCCGTGCGATGTCGGCCAACTCGCGCGGGCTGCGAGTGCTCAGTGCGTCGAGCACGCGCACCGTGTCAGAGGGCATGGCTGTGCCGAGCATGCCGCGATCGTCGGGTTCGGGCCCGAGGGCTCGAGCATCGGAGCGGGCCCGCGCGCCACCGACGAGTTCGGCCATCTGCTCGGCGTCGGTCACGCACACGGCGTCGAACTCTCGCAGGAGTCGGTGGCATCCGGCGGAAGCCGGGCTCGTGACCGGACCGGGCACCGCGCCGAGCGGGCGGCCGAGGGTGGCGGCGTGCCCTGCCGTGTTGAGCGAGCCCGAGCGGAACCCGGCCTCGAGCACGACGGTGCCCTCGCTCGCAGCCGCGATGAGCCGGTTGCGCTGCAGGAACCTCCACTTCGTGGGCGCGGCCCCGCACGGCAGTTCGGAGACGACTGCTCCGGTGTCGACGATCCGAGAGAGCAGGCTCTCATGACCCATCGGGTAGAACCGGTCGACTCCCCCGGCGAGGAAGGCAACCGTGGTGCCATGGCTCGCGAGCGCCGAGCGGTGCGCCATGCCGTCGATGCCGTATGCGCCGCCGCTGACGATCGTGAACCCGCGATCAACGAGTCCGGCGGACGCCTCCATGGTGACGTGCTCGCCGTAGCCGGTCGCCGCGCGGGCGCCGACGAGGGAGATCGATGCCGACGAGCCGTCGAGCGCGTGCTCGCGACCGCGGACCCAGAGCCCGAGCGGGGCGTGGACGCCGAGCTCGTCGACTCCGACCGGCCAGGCGGCGTCGCTCGGCAGGAGCAGGCGCGCCCCGACTCGAGCGGCCTGTTCGAGCGATCGCGCGAACGCCCCGTGATCGAGCCGCGGCGTCCAGCGTTCGAGGCCCGACTTCGCCTCGCGAGCGTCGATCGAACCGCCCGCAGCAGTCAGCGCGTCGGCGAAGGCGGCCGGGCTCGCGGCGTCGAGGAGGAGCGCGGCCGCGGCCGCCGCGCCGATGGCGTCGATCGCGCGACCCAGGAGCCCGTCGCCGGGCTCGGCGACCGACCCGAGCAGCGCCCGGGCGAAGATCTCGTCGAGCGCGGCGTCGTCGGCGATCGGTGCCGATCGCACTGCCGAGAGCACGGCGCGCAGCCCGGTCGCTTCGCGGTGGACGGTGTTCACAGTGGGAGTCCCTTTCTGAGGAAGAGCGCGCGGCCGACGTGGTCGAGGGCGGGAGCGTCTGCGCCGTCGAGGTCGGCGAGGGTCCAGGCGACCTTGAGGATGCGGTCGTAGCCGCGCATGGTCACCCCGCCGAGTTCGAGTGCGCGATCGAGGTCGGCGGTCGCGCGACCGCCCGGATGCAGCCCGCCTGCGCCGCGCATCCACGGGCCCGGCATCTGCGCGTTGGTACGCCATGGGGTGCCGCGCAATCGACGGGCGGCGCGGGCGCGGGCCTCGACGACCCGGGCGCGGGCGGCCGCGGTGGAGGGTCCCGGGCGCTCGGCGGCGAGACGCAGGCCCGCCGCGGTGATGCGCGGCACCCGGAGCTGCACGTCGATGCGATCGAGGAGCGGCCCGGAGATGCGAGCGAGGTATCGACGTCGTGCGATCGGCGGGCACGTGCACTCCGCCCCTTTCGACCCGTGGTTGCCGCACGGACACGGATTCGCGGCGATCACGAGTTGGAAGCGAGCTGGGAAGGAAGCGACGGCGTTCGCCCGATGGATCGAGATCGAACCGGACTCGAGCGGCTGGCGCAGCACGTCGAGCACCGCCGAGGGGAACTCGGGCGCCTCATCGAGGAACAGCACGCCGTGCGAGGCGCGCGCGGCAGCACCGGGGCGGATGAGTCGGCTGCCGCCGCCGACCATCGCCGCGGCCGTGGCCGTGTGGTGCGGCGCTTCGAACGGCGGGCGGTGCGAGAGCCCGGCAACTGGTGGTCGGCCTGAGAGGGAGCGGAGCGACGCGACCTCGAGCGCCTCGTCGGCGTCGAGATCGGGAAGGATGCCCGGCAGGCGGGACGCCAGCATCGTCTTGCCCGCGCCGGGCGGGCCGAGCAGGAAGACATGGTGCCCGCCGGCCGCTGCGGCGAGCAGCGCCTCGACGGCGTCGTCGTTGCCCGAGACGTCGGCGAGGTCGCCGTGCGACTCCTCCGGTGCACCAGTGGGATCGGAGCGATCGGGCGCCGGCACGGGATCGAACACCCGCTCGTCGTAGACGCCACCGTGATGCACGGCGGCGTCGAGCAGTGACGCCACGCCGATGACGCTCACCCCGGGCACGAGTCGTGCCTCGTCGGAGTTGGCGGCGGGCACCATGACGGCGTCGTATCCGGCGCGCACGGCGGCGAGCACGGCGGGGAGGATGCCGTCGATCGGTCGGAGACGGCCGTCGAGCCCCAGTTCTCCGAGATGCACGACCCGCTCGACCGACTCGGCCGAGATCTCGCCTGCCGCCGCCAGGCAGGCGACGGCGATCGCGAGGTCGAATCCGGAGCCGTGCTTCGGCAGGGCCGCGGGCGACAGGTTGACGGTGAGCCGCCGCTGCGGAAGGGGGCAGCCGGCGTTCACCGCTGCGGCGCGCACCCGATCACGGGCCTCGCCGAGGGCGGCGTCGGGCAGCCCGATGATGACGAAGGCCGGGAGCTGGGACGAGAGGTCGGCCTCGACCTCGACGACCGAGCCGGTCAGGCCGAGGAGGGCGACGGATCGGGTGCGCGCGACCGGCATCAGTCGATGCCTTCGAGATGCTCGATGAGCGCGGGCGCCTCCATCGGCGCCAGCACGGCGACGGCGTCGATGCGGATGCGCGAGACCGGGGCATCCGTCGCCTCGCACCAGGCGATCGCGAGGCGCCGCATTCGCGCGAGCTTGAGCGGCGTGATGGCCTCGAACGGATGCCCGTAGTCACCGGAGGTGCGCGTCTTCACCTCGACGAACACCGTGTCGCGGCCATCGCGGGCGATGATGTCGATCTCGCCGATGCGGCACCGCCAGTTGCGTTCGAGCACCCGCATGCCGCGCGCCTCGAGATGCTCCACCGCGAGTTGTTCGCCGCGTCGGCCGAGCTCTGCATTGTGCGACATCCGCACCACCTCCGAGTCCAGCGTCTCGGGTGGCGCGGCGCTCGCAGGGCACCCTTGGACGCTCCGTGGAGAACCCGCGGGGATCACAGGTGGGGAGACCGAGTGACGGCAGTCGGGTGCATGATGGGCGGAGCCGTACGAATCACTCGAAACGCTCGAAGGAGATCGAGATGCCGTTCGAACCAGTACCGCTCGACCACGAGTTCACCGCGCCGATCGGCGTCGACGTCAAGGGCGAGCTCTGGGCCTGCGTCGAGATGCCGGGCTCCGCCGAGTTCTTCGGCACGGGCAAGGCCGTCAGGGTCGATGCCACGGTCGACGGCGTGCCGGTGCGCAACATCGGCCTGATGACCACCGGCACCGGCGGTCACATGCTCTCGCTGAACGCGAAGCTACGCGAGAAGCTCGGCAAGGACCTCGGCGACACGGTGACGGTGCGCCTCGAACGCCGCCTCAGCTGAGGCGTACGCTGCCGGAGATTCGCGGCAGCATTCGACCGAATCCGGCCGCGGGTCGACTACTCGTCGAGCGCGAGCTCCTTCGGCAGCTCGAACTCGCGCGTGGCGAGCTCTTCGACGTTGACGTCCTTGAAGGTGAGCACGCGCACCGACTTCACGAATCGATCGGCACGGTAGACGTCCCAGACCCAGACGTCTTTCATCGTCAGCTCGAAGTAGAAGTCGTGCTCGGTGTCCCGGCGCACGAGTTCGACCTCGTTCGCGAGGTAGAACCGTCGCTCGGTCTCGACCACGTACTTGAACTGCGACACGATGTCGCGGTACTCCCGATACAGGGCCAGCTCGACCTCGCGGTCGTAGTCTTCGAACTCGTCCTCATCCATCGCACTCATCCTACGCTGAGGTCGAAGAGCGTCGGTGCGGGTTGGGTCTGCTCGTGCAGCCAGGTGGTGCGGTGGAGCTCGCTCGGCCCGTGCTCGGCGATCGCGGCGAAGTGCGCTCGACTCGAGTAGCCCTTGTTCTCGTCCCACGCGTACAGCGGGCGCTCGTCGTGGGCGCGGCGCATGAAGCGATCGCGGTGCACCTTCGCGATGACGGATGCCGCGGCGACCGACGCGCAGTCGCGGTCGGCCTTGATGCGGGTGACGACCCGCGCACGACGCTCGATCGAGGCGCTCAGCCAGTCGTGGTTGCCGTCGAGGAGCAGCGGCACGTCGGCGATGAGCTCGTTGGCCGCCGACAGCTCGGCGAAGGCGCGGGCCCCGGCGAGGCCGAGGCAGGCCATGATGCCGAGCTGGTCGATCTCGGCCGCACTGGCCTCGCCGACGGCGGAGGCCCGCACCCAGGCGGCGGCTCGCGGCGCCATCGCCTCGCGGCGCGGCTCGCTCAGGAGCTTCGAGTCGCGGAGGCCGGCGGGCATGCGCCGGACACCGGAGTCGATGAGCACGAGACCGATCGTCACGGGACCCGCGAGGGCTCCCCGGCCGACCTCGTCGCAGGCGAGCATCATGGGCGATTCGGCGAAGACCCCGCGTTCGACGCGAAGGGTCGGTACTGCAGCAGGCGCCATGTCAGTCGCCCGCCTCGTCGACGCCGTCGAAGACCTCGGGGTAGTTGCCGAGCCACGCCCAGTGGTCGACCGGCCAGCTCACGACGAAGGCACGGCCCACGACGTTGTCGATCGGCACGAAGCCCTTGAGCGGTGTCTCGCCGTTGTACCGCGAGTCCTTCGAGTTGTAGCGGTTGTCGCCCATGACCCAGAGCGAATCGTCGGGGACGATGACGTCGAAGTCGTCGGCGGAGACCTTCGTGTCTCCGGGCGGCAGCGCCACGTAGGGCTCGTCGAGGGGCACATCGTTGACGCTCATCTGGCCGAGGGCGTTGCAGCAGACCACATGGTCGCCGGGCAGGCCGATGAGGCGCTTGACGAGGTGGTCGTTCGAGTCGGGCGCCGCGAGGCCCACGAAGGCGAGGAACCAGTCGACGGCCGCCACGAGCGGCGGCTGGTCGACCTCGACGCGGGCCGGCAGCCATCCGCCGGGATCACGGAACACGACGACGTCGCCGCGTTCGAGCGGCGTCACCTCGGGAACCAGCTGGTTCACGATGATGCGATCGTCTTTCACGAGCGTCTCCTCCATCGACTGCGATGGGATGAAGAACGACCTGATGAGGAACGTCTTGATGAGGAACGAGACCAGCACGGCCACCACGAAGATGACGAGCAGGTCTCGGAGGAACAGCAGAACGCCTCGTCGTCTGTTCGGCGTCGCCGAAACCGCGCGATCCGTTCGCGTGCCTGTGTCTTCTTCTGTCATTTAACCGCCCGAGCTCCCCACCCAGTCTAGGGGTGGGGAGCTCGGGGAAGAGTTCGCGTGGAACGCGATCCGCGGAGCGGATCAGGCGTCGCGCTTCTCCTTGATCTTCGCCTTCTTGCCGCGGAGCTTGCGCAGGTAGTACAGCTTCGCGCGACGCACGTCACCGCGGGTGACGACCTCGATGTGGTCGATCACGGGCGAGTGCACCGGGAACTTGCGCTCGACGCCGACCTGGAAGCTGACCTTGCGGACCGTGAAGGTCTCGCGCACGCCTTCACCCTGGCGGCCGATGACGACGCCCTGGAAGACCTGGATGCGCGAGCGCGTGCCTTCGATGATGTTGACGTGCACCTTGACGGTGTCGCCGGGGCGGAAGTCGGGGATGTCCGACCTCAGGCTCGCGGCGTCGACGTGGTCGAGGATATGCATGTTGGTTCGCTCTCTGCGCCCGCCACCGGTCGAACGCGGATCATTGGATGGAAGTTCTGGTGCCGCCTCACACGAGGAATCGTGCGTGCGCGCTCCCCGGAGGCAGAGACCTGCGGCGGCACAATCCTCTATTGTGCCACGCCTCGGCCCATCGGGCCAAAAGCAGGCGCCGGATGACCCGATCGCACGAGCCCCGAACGGCGGTCAGTCCTCACGGACCTCGTGGATGATGATCACGTCGTCGCCGCCGTCGTCGAACGGCGGACGCCGGGTGCCCGGACCAGCACCGGCCGAGGCCCCGCCCGTCGAGGTCCCGCTCGACGAACCGGGCTGCTCGGCGGCGAGCCGCTCGAACTCCGCCATCGACGCCTTCATGCGGTTGGCGCCGTCGGTGACGAGCTGCCAGACGGCGACCCAGAAGGCGGCGATGCCGAGCAGGATCGCGAGCACGCCGAAGCTCGTGGCCGAGGCGCCGTAGAACCCGGTGCCGATGATCGAGAGCTGCCAGGCCGTGAGCACGCCGACGTCGATCCACGACAGCGCGCGCTCCTGACGCACCGTCGGCCGCACGTTCGTGAGGAGGGCGACGACGCCGAGCACGATGAACGCGATGGGCACGACGAGGACGAGCCCGAGCGTGCCCCAGCCGCCTCCGCCGAAGATCGCCCAGCCCACCGCGAGCCACACCGGCAGCACGATGACCGCGATCATCTGCCATCTGTACAGTGCGCGCCGCAGGAGCATGAGCTCAGCGTAATCCGACCCGCTGTGCGCGCGCCGGGTGTTCACTCAGGGCGGAGCCGACAGAATGGACTCGTGATTGAACTTCGGACCCCTGCAGAGATCGAGGAGATGCGGCCCGCCGGCCGCTTCGTGGCGAGCGTGCTGGAGGCCACATCGGCCGCCGCCGCGGTCGGAGTGAACCTGCTCGAACTCGATGCCCTCGCGCACGAGATGATCCGCAAGGCCGGCGCGGAGAGCTGCTACATCGACTATCACCCCTCGTTCGGTGCCAGCCCGTTCGGCAAGGTCATCTGCACCTCGGTCAACGACGCGGTGCTGCACGGCCTCCCCCACGACTACGTCCTGCGCGACGGCGACCTGCTGAGCCTCGACTTCGCCGCATCGGTGAACGGGTGGGTCGCCGACTCGGCGATCTCACTCGTCGTCGGCACCCCGCAGGGCGACGACCTGCGCCTCATCGACACGACCCGCCGCGCACTCGACGCCGGCATCGCGGCAGCGCGCACGGGCAACCGCATCGGCGACATCTCACGGGCGATCGCGGATGTCGCGAAGGCCGAGGGCTACTCGATCAACACCGACTTCGGCGGCCACGGCGTCGGCCGCACGATGCACGGCGATCCGCACATCCCGAACAACGGGCGCCCCGGTCGGGGCCTGCCGTTGAAGCCCGGGCTCGTGGTCGCGATCGAGCCGTGGTTCCTCGCGACCACCGATCGCATCTTCACCGATCCCGACGGATGGACCCTCCGCAGTGCCGACGGCTCGCGCGGGGCGCACTCGGAGCACACGATCGCGATCACCGACGGTGACCCGATCGTGCTCACGCAGCGTTCCTGAGCGGTCGCGCATGCGCCTGAGCCCGCGCGCCGAAGCGCGCGCGGGGCTCAGCGCTCGAGTTCGACCTCGATCATGCCGCCGACGATCCGGGTGCGATACGTCCGCAGCGCGAGCGCGCTGTCGGTGAAGCACTCCCCCGTGCCGAGGTCGTAGACCTCCTTGTGCAAGGGCGACGCGATCGTCGGCCGGTCGCCTCGGGAGCCGAGGATGCCCCTGGCCATCACGGGTGCGCCCGTGTGCGGGTCGTGGTGGTCCACCGCGTACACCTCCTCCTCATCGAGGCGGAGCAGGGCGACCTGCGTGCGTCCCAGCAGCGCGACCTCGCCCCAGCCCGGCTCGAGCTCGGCGACCTCGCACGTCGGCACCCACGTCGTGGTCGTCTCCATCGTCAGCGACATGCCGGCTCCTCTCGCGTTCCTCCGAGGCTAGGTTCGGGGTGTTTCCCCCGCGGCATCCGCATGTTTCAGCGGTGTGAAACCGTCCTCACATCGCGCATCGCCGCACGTGCGCGGACGCACCGCTTCGGTTACCGCCCCGAAACAGGGCGGAAACCGCCCGGTCGTACGCTCGCCTCATTCGAGTCCCGGAGGCGGCCATGATCGAGAGCACCCAAGAGGATGTCGGCGTACGAGACGTCGTCATCATCGGCGGCGGACCCGCGGCGCACCGTCTCGCCGACAGCCTGCACGCCCGCGACGCCGGCCGCGCACTGCGCGTCACGGTCGTCGGCGAGGAGCTGCACCATCCGTACGACCGGGTCGCGCTCAGCACGCGACTCGCGGATGGCGCGGCCGACCTGACGCTGCAGCCGTCGTCGATGTGGGACGACGAGCACATCCGGCTCGTCACGGGCGAGCGCGTCGTCGACCTCGACAGCCGCGCGCAGACGGCGACCACCTCAAGCGGCCGTGCCCTGCACTGGGACGAACTCGTCTTCGCCACGGGGTCGAGCGCACCGGTGCCCGAGCTCCCCGGCAGCGAACTCGCCCGCGTGTACCGCACGATCGACGACGTCGACGCCCTCGTGGCGGAGACCCGCGAGTTCGCGGCGCGTCATGGCCGCCCCGCGCAGGTCGTGGTCGCCGGAGGCGGCCTGCTCGGGCTCGAGGCCGCAGGCGGCCTCGCCAAGCTCGGCGCGCACACCGCGGTCGTGCACTCGGGCGGCTGGCTGATGTCGGCCCAGCTCGACGAGGGCGCGGGGCGCGCGCTCGGCCGCATCATCGCGGGCCAGGGCATCGGCCTGCACCTCGGCACCCGTCCGGCCGCCGTGCTAGCCGAGGGCGACGTCGTCGTCGGCGTCGAACTGACGAACGGACGCCGCATCGACGCGGACCTCGTGATCTTCGCGATCGGCATCAGCCCTCGCGACGAGTTGGCGCGCGACCTCGGGCTCGAGCTCGGTCCGCGCGGCGGCATCGCGATCAGCACGGCGTGCGCGACATCCGCCGCCCATGTCTGGGCGATCGGCGAGGTCGCGAGCTTCGACGGCCGCTGCACCGGACTCGTCGCCCCAGCCAACGCGATGGCCGAGGTCGTGGCCGATCGGCTGCTCGGCGGCGCCGCGGAGTTCACGAGCGTCGACGACGCGACGAAGCTGAAGCTCTCGGGCGTCGACGTCGCGAGCTTCGGCGACGCGCTCGCGCGCTCCGAGCAGGCGCTCGAGATCGTCTACGCCGACCCGGCACGCGGGCTCTACCAGAAGCTCGTGGTCACCTCCGATGCGAAGACGCTCCTCGGCGGCATCTTCGTGGGCGACGCCTCGCCGTACGCGTCGCTGCGCCCCCTGCTCGGTACTCAGCTCTCGAGCGAGCCGGCGGCGTACCTCTCGGCGTCGGGCATGGAGGCGCCGGGCGGCGACGAGCTGCCCGCGGCGGCGCTCGTCTGCGCGTGCAACAACGTGAGTGCTGGCACCATCCGCGACGCCGTCGGCGGCGCCCACGCCGATCACGCGGAGGGATGCGGCGAGCTCGGTGCGCTGAAGGCCTGCACCCGGGCCGGCATGCAGTGCGGCTCGTGCGTTCCCCTCGTGAAGAAACTGCTCGAGTCCGAGCTGAAGAAGTCGGGCATCACGCCCTCGCGGGCGCTCTGCGAGCACTTCGCGCTCTCGCGCCAGGAGCTCTTCGAGTCGGTGCGCGTGCTCGAGCTCACCTCGTTCGACGAGATCGTCGCGCGCCTCGGCACCGGCCGCGGCTGCGACGTCTGCAAGCCCGTCGTCGGGTCGATCCTCGCGACCCAGCACGGCTCGTACATCCTCGACGGCGGTCGCGGCGGCCTGCAGGACACGAACGACCGCGCCATGGCGAACATGCAGAAGGACGGCACCTACTCGGTCGTGCCCCGCATCCCGGCGGGCGAGATCACGCCGCAGAAGCTCGCCGTGATCGCGCAGGTCGCGACGGACTTCGGGCTGTACACGAAGATCACGGGCGGCCAGCGCATCGACCTCTTCGGCGCACGGCTCGACCAGCTCCCCGAGATCTGGAAGCAGCTCGTCGATGCCGGATTCGAGTCGGGCCAGGCCTACGGCAAGGCGCTGCGCAACGTGAAGAGCTGCGTCGGCTCGACCTGGTGCCGCTACGGCGTGCAGGACTCGGTGGCGATGGCCGTGCAGCTGGAGCTGCGCTACCGCGGTCTCCGATCGCCGCACAAGCTGAAGTTCGGCGTCTCGGGGTGCGCCCGCGAGTGCGCCGAGGCGAGGGCGAAGGATGTCGGCGTGATCGCCACCGATCAGGGCTGGAACATGTACGTCGGCGGCAACGGCGGCTTCCAGCCCTCGCACGCGCAGCTGCTCGCGAGCGACCTCGACGATGAGACGCTCCTCCGCTACATCGACCGCTACATCATGTACTACGTGCGCACCGCCGACCGGCTGCAGCGCACTGCGCGATGGATCGAGGACCTCGAGGGCGGCCTCGACCATGTGCGCGACGTCGTCGTGCACGACTCGCTCGGGCTCGCCGACGAACTCGAGCAGGCGATGGCCGCCCACGTCGACACCTACGAGGACGAATGGGCGGCGACCCTCGCGGACCCCGAGCGGCTGCGGCGCTTCCGTTCCTTCGTGAACGCGCCGAACGTGCCCGACCCCACGATCGCACGGGTGCCCGAGCGGGAGCAGTTCCGCCCGGCGACGGCCGACGAGCGCGAGCGCGGCGAAGCCGTGCTCGTCTCCGGGCCCAGCATCCCGGTGCGCGGAGCCGGCGCATGACCGGCCGGGTCACCCTGGTCGGCGGCGGCCCCGGCCGCGAGGACCTGCTGACACTCGCCGCGGCGCGCGCCCTCGCCGACGCCGACGTCGTGCTCTTCGACCGGCTCGCCCCGCACGAGCGCCTGAACGAACTGGCTCCCGGTGCCGAGCTCGTCGACGTCGGCAAGCGACCGGGCCACCACGCCGTGCCGCAGCACGAGATCGAGTCGCTCCTCGTCTCGCATGCGCTCGCCGGCCGGCACGTCGTGCGGCTGAAGGGCGGTGATCCCTACGTGCTCGGTCGGGGCGGCGAGGAGGTGCTCGCCTGCCACGCCGTGGGAGTTCCCGTCGAGGTGATCCCCGGGGTCACGAGCGCGGTCGCCGTTCCCGGCGCCGCGGGCATCCCGCTCACGCACCGCGGTATCAGCCACCTGTTCACCGTGGCCTCCGGCCATGCGCCGCTCACCGAGAACGAACTGGAGCACCTCGCCGGGCTCGGCGGCACGATCGTCGTGCTCATGGGCGTGAACTCGCTGCCCTCGCTGACGGCGGGACTCGCCCGATACGGTATGCCGGCGCAGATGCCCGTCGCGATCGTCGAGCGGGGCTTCGGCAGCGACCAGCGCACGACGATCGGCGACCTCGCCGGTATCGTCGTGGCGGCCGGCCGCGCACGCGTCGCATCTCCGGCCGTCGTCGTGATCGGCGAGGTCGTGCGACTCGCCCACGACGGCGATGCCGGTGCGGCCGAGCTCATGCAGCGAGCCGCGGCGTTCTCGGCGGTGGCCGCATGACCGACGTCATCGAACTGCCGCCCGCGTTCCGGCCCGACCAGCTGGAGGGCTTCCGCATCGGCGTCACGAGCGATCGACGATCGGGCGACCTCATCGACGCGCTCGTGCGACGCGGTGCGCATGTGCTGCACGCGCCGACGCTCCGCATGGCGAACGCCGTCAGCGACGATCCCGTCATCGCCGACACCCGCGCGATGATCGAGGCACGCCCCGACGTGCTGCTCGCCACGACCGCCTACGGGGTGCGCCGATGGTTCGAGGTCGCCGATGCCGCCGGGCTCGGCGAGGACCTCGTCGACGCCCTCTCCGACACGGCGATCCTGGTGCGCGGGCCGAAGGCCCGCGGAGGCATCCGTGCCGCCGGACTGAACGACGTCGGGATGAGCGCCGAGGAGACGACCGAGTCGCTCATCGACGAGGTGCTCGCCACCAGGCCGCCGGGCCTCACGGTCGCCGTGCAGCTGCACGGGTTCCTGAACCCGTCGCAGCTCGATCGCCTGCGCGACGCACACGACCGTGTGCTGACCGTCGAGCCGTATCGGTGGATCGAACCCGACGAGACCGATGAGCGGGTCGACCGGCTCATCGAGTCGGCCTGCACCGGCGGTCTCGACTGCATCACCTTCACGAGCGCGCCCGCGGTGCACGCGCTCTTCGCCGCTGCCGAGGTGCGCGGCCGGCTCGAAGATCTCATCGACGCGATGTGCGGGCCGGTCGTGGCCGCGGCCGTCGGGCCGGTCACCGCCGCTCCGCTCATCGCGGCCGGCATCGCGCCGATCCAACCCGAGCGGTTCCGCATGGGGGCGCTCATCAGGCTCGTCTGCGAGCACCTCGAATCGGAGCGGGTGCTGCGCCTCGACACGCGGCACGGGCCGCTCGAACTCCGCGGTTCCGTCGTCGACGTCGATGATCGCCGCGTTGCGCTCGCCCCCGTCGCCCTCATGATCCTCCGCGCGCTCGTGCTCGGGCGAGGCTCCGTCGTCGCGCGCGACCGGCTCACCGCCGCGCTGCCGGGCACCGACGACGAGCACGCCCTCGAGGTTGCCCTCAGTCGCCTCCGACAGACGCTCGGCGTGCCCGGCCTCATCGCAACGGTCGTCAAGCGCGGCTACCGGATCGATGTCTGACCCCCGCCTCACATGCCTCGCCGCGCGGGGTGAGCAGGTGGAGACACAGGGTTTACGACGGACACTCGCTGCGGAAACACGCCGCGAATAGCGTCGAGCACGACATCAGCTCGACCCGCGACCGACCATCCCCGGAGGCACCGATGACCGAGACCGTGAACGCAGCTCCCCCGCCCGTCACCGCAGCGCCGGCACCGTCGACGACGTCGACGTCAACGGCGCCGGCCCTCGCGCTCCGCCGCGGTCGCTGGATCGAGAACTGGAACCCCGAGGACCACGCCCAGTGGGAGTCGCAGGGTCGGGTGATCGCCCGTCGGAACCTCCGTTGGTCGATCTTCGCCGAGTTCCTCGGCTTCGTCGTCTGGCAGCTCTGGTCGATCGTCGCCGTCACGCTCCCGGCGGCCGGCTTCGCCCTCTCGACCGGTGAGATCTTCTGGCTCATCTCGATCCCGAGCCTCGTCGGCGCGACGCTGCGCATCCCCTACTCGTTCCTCGTGCCGAGGTTCGGCGGGCGCAACTGGACGATCATCTCGGCCGGTCTCCTCCTCATCCCCGCGATCCTCCTCGCGATCGTCGTCGGCAACCCCGAGACCCCGTTCGGCGTGCTCCTGCTCGTGGCCGCGCTCGCGGGCTTCGGCGGCGGCAACTTCGCGAGCTCGATGTCGAACATCACGTTCTTCTTCCCGCAACGCGAGAAGGGCTGGGCGCTCGGGCTGAATGCGGCGGGCGGCAACCTCGGGGCATCCGTCGCCCAGTTCGTCGTGCCGATCGTCGTCACGATCGGTGCGGGCGCCGCGCTGAACCTCCCGCTCGCGGGCTGGATCTGGGTGCCGCTGATCCTCGTCGCGATGATCGGCGCCGCACGCCGCATGGACAACATCTCGAACGCGAAGGCCGACTTCGCGGGCTCCGCGGCGGCGTTGCGCGAACCGCACCTCTGGGTGCTCTCGCTGCTCTACATCGGCACGTTCGGCTCGTTCATCGGCTTCGCGAGCGTCTTCCCGAAGCTCATCGCCGACCAGTTCCCCGAGTTCGCGACCGTGGCGGTCGGCGGCGCCTCGATCACCCTGGCGTTCCTCGGCGCGCTCGTCGGCTCACTCGCCCGTCCGTACGGCGGGCGCCTCTCCGACCGCTTCGGCGGGGCGCGCATCACGATGCTCGCCTTCGCCGCGATGGGCACGGTCACGGTCGGCGTGCTGCTCACGCTCCCGCTCGGCAACTTCTGGCTCTTCCTCGGATGCTTCCTGCTCCTGTTCGCCGCAGCGGGCATCGGCAACGGCTCGACCTATCGCATGGTGCCGGTGGTGTTCGCCGTGCGCGGCGGTGGGGCGGGAGCGGATGCGGGCGCGGGCGATGTGTCGACCCAGCGCAAGGCCGCCGCGGCACTCGGGCTGATCTCGGCGATCGGCGCGTACGGCGGCTTCCTCATCCCGCAGGTGCTGAACGTCTCGTACCAGACCACGGGCGGCTACGCCGGCGCGTTCATGGGCTTCATCGCCGGCTACGTCGCGCTCCTCGTGCTCACCTACACCGTCTACGTGCGCTCCAGCCGCCTGCGCGACCACAAGATCTGAATCGAGCCCGGATGAGCAGCTCCGCCGACACGCACTGCCCGTACTGCGCCCTGCAGTGCGCCATGACCCTCACGAAGGTGCCGGCTCCGGATGCCGCGGCGGCGCCGGTGGTCGTCGGCGGGCGGGACTTCCCGACCAATCGGGGCGGGCTCTGCAAGAAGGGCTGGACGTCGGCGGAGCTCCTCCGCGCTCCGTCCCGCCTCGGCGCCCCGCTCGTGCGGAGCGCCGACGGCGTGCTGCGCGAGGCGGGCTGGGAGGAGGCGCTCGATCTCGTCGCGGCATCGCTCCGCGGCATCCGACGGGCCCACGGGGCCGACGCGGTCGGCGTCTTCGGCGGCGGCGGACTCACGAACGAGAAGGCCTACCTGCTCGGCAAGTTCGCGCGGCTCGCGCTCGGCACGAGCCGCATCGACTACAACGGCCGCTATTGCATGTCGTCGGCAGCTGCAGCGGGCAATCGCGCGTTCGGAGTGGACCGCGGCCTGCCGTTCCCGCTCGACGACCTCGACGGCGCCGACACGATCCTGCTGCTCGGCACGAACGTCGCCGAGACGATGCCGCCGTTCATCGGCCACCTGGCAGGTGCGCAGGCCGCCGGCGGCCTCGTCGTGGTCGACCCGCGCCGCACCGCGACCGCTCGGCTCACCGACGACGGCAGGGGCCTGCACCTGCAACCGATGCCCGGAACCGACCTCGCCCTCCTGCTGGGGCTCATCCACATCGTCATCGCCGAGCGACTCGTCGACCTCGACTACGTCGCGGCGCGCACGACCGGGTACGACGCGATCCGCCGCAACGTCGCGTCGTGGTGGCCCGAGCGCGTGCAGTCCGCAACCGGAGTGCCCGCACTGACGCTGCGCCGCCTCGCGCGACGACTCGCCTCGGGCGGGAACGTCGTCATCCTGACGGGCCGCGGCGTCGAGCAGCACGTCGACGGCACCGACACGGCGACGGCGGCGATCAACCTCGCACTGCTCCTCGGACTGCCCGGACGCGTCGGCAGCGGCTACGGCACGCTCACCGGCCAGGGCAACGGGCAGGGCGGGCGCGAGCACGGCCAGAAGTGCGACCAGCTGCCCGGGTACCGCAAGATCACCGACCCCGAGGCTCGGGCGCACGTGGCGCGGGTCTGGGGCGTCGCGCCCGACGACCTGCCCGGGCCCGGCGTCCCCGCGGTCGAGCTCCTGCAGTCGCTCGGCGAACCCGGCGGCGTGCGAGCGCTTCTCGTGCACGGATCGAACCTCGTCGTCTCGTCGCCGAACGTGGCGAACGTGCGCGAGCGGATCGCCGCGCTCGACCTCCTCGTCGTCTGCGACTTCTTCCTCTCCGAGACGGCGGCGCTCGCCGACGTCGTGCTGCCGATCACGCAGTGGGCCGAGGAGGAGGGCACGATGACCTCGCTCGAGGGCCGGGTCATCCGCCGCCGCCGTGCGATCACGCCCCCTGAAGGTGTGCGCGACGAGCTCTGGATCCTGGCAGAGCTCGCCCGACGACTCGAGTGCACCGCGACGTTCGACGTCGACCCCGAGCTCGTCTTCGAGGAGCTGCGCCTCGCCTCGGAGGGCGGCATCGCCGACTACTCGGGCATCGACTACGCCATGCTCGACCGGGGCGACGCCGCGTACTGGCCGTACCCGCGCGGCGGCACGGGCACCCCACGGCTCTTCGCCGACCGGTTCGCCCACCCCGACGGGCTCGCACGGCTCGTGCCGGTCTCGGTGCGGGCGTCGGCGCACCCGGCGCCGCACCCCGGCGAGCTCACGCTCGTGACCGGGCGCCTGCTCGAGCACTACCAGAGCGGCGCGCAGACGCGCCGGGTGCCCGAGCTCGCCGACGCCCAGCCCGAGGCACGGGCCTCGTTGCATCCGTCGACCGCCGAACGTCTCGGGGTCGCCGACGGCGAGCTCGTCGAGCTCGTGAACGCGAGGGGCGCGGTGCGGTGCCGGGCCCGGCTCACGACCGACATCCGGCCCGACGCCGTCTTCCTGCCGTTCCACTACGGCGACGAACAGGCGGCGAACCTGTTGACCTCCGACGCGGTCGACCCCGTCTCGGCGATGCCCGAGTTCAAGACCAACGTCGTGCAGCTCGCACGCCTCATCGAGCTGGAGGTGACCGCGTGAACCCGCAGAGGATCGTGCTCATCGGCTACGGCCCCGTCGGCGCGCGATTCGTCGACGAACTGCTGCCGGCCGTCGCGAACGGTTCCATCGCGCTCACCGTCGTCGCGGGCGAAGACGTCGAGGCGTACAACCGGGTGCTCGTCGCCGAGTACGCCGTCGGCAACACCGAACTCGACGCGATGCTCGTCGGCGATCGCGCGGCAGCGGAGGCGGCCGGCGCGCGCGTGCTGCTGGGCGTCGCGGCGACCTCGATCGACCGATCGGCGCGGATCGTCCACGTCGACTCCGGTGAAGAGCTCGAATACGACCGGCTCGTGCTCGCGACCGGGTCGCGGGCGAACGTGCCGACCCTCGACGGTGTCGAACGCCACCGCCGCGACCTCGACTCGCTGCGGAAGTACGCGAAGCAGCTCCTCGCGCGCGACGACGCCCTGCCCGCGGGCATCACCGCCCTTCGCGACCTCGATGACGCCGAACGCGTGCTCGCCGCGGTGAGGGCTCGTCGGCGCATCATCGTGCTCGGCGCCGGCGTGCTCGGCCTCGAACTCGCGCTCGCCGCGGCCCACGCCGGCGCCCAGGTCTGCGTCGTGCACCACGGCCCGCACCCGATGCCGCGCAACCTCGATCGCGGCGGCGGCCTCGTGCTGCGTGCGGCCCTGCGCCGATCGGGCGTCACCGTGGTCGCCCACAGCCGGGCGGAGGCCGTGGCGTTCCGCACCGACGACGACGGCACGCGCCGCTTCGACATGGTCGTCACCGCCGACGGCAAGCAGCTGCGCGGCGACCTGCTCGTGCTCTCGTGCGGAGTGAGCCCGCGCAACGAGCTCGCGACGCTCGCGGGCCTCCGCACGGCCGTCGGCGTCGTCGTCGGCCCCGGCCTCGAGAGCTGGACGGATCCCGACGTGTACGCCATCGGCGATTGCGCTCAGGTCGTCGAGCGCACCGCGGAGCTCGCCGGACAGCGCACGCTCCCCGGTGCTCCCTCCGGCCTCATCGGGCCGGGCTGGAGGCAGGCGGAATGGCTCGCAGCGTCGTTCATCGCGTCGACGACGGGAAGCAGCCCTGCGGATGCCGCGGCGCCCGCCGAGCGCGACGCGATCGTGATGCTGAAGGCCGAGCACATCGACGTCGTCGCGGTCGGCGACATCTCGGCGGATCCGTGGGACGACGACGCACTGCACCCGCGACGACGGGTCTCGCAGTGGGCCGACCCCGAGCATCTGCGCTACGTGAAGATGGTGACGGAGGACGGCGCACTCACCGGGTTCGTGAGCGTCGGGATGCCGCGCACCGCCGCCGAGCTCACCCTGCTGTTCGAGCGTCGCGGCGAGCTGCCGGCCGATCGATCGGTGCTGCTGCGGTTCGACGGCCCCGACTACGACCCGAGCACGGACGCCGACGCCTTTGCGCCGGCCGCCACCGTCTGCTGGTGCAACGGGGTCACCGTGGGCCGCATCGAGGAGGCCGCCGCGTGCGGCGTCGCGACGGTCGAGGGCGTCGGCCGCGAGACCCGGGCGGGCACCGGCTGCGGCGGATGCAAGGGGCGCATCGCCGAGATCCTCGCCCGCGCGGCCGAGACCGACGAGTCGCCGAGCATCACGGCCTGAGCCGGCTCACGCTCGCTCGAACCGTGCGGCGGCGACGTCCCGGTACCGATCGAGCACCAGCTCGACGAGCTGGCGGGGCGCCGCCTCGTCGGGGAGCAGGAGCGGCGCCGCGATCGCGTCGGCGCCGACGGATGCCGCGGTGTCGTAGAAGGTGCCAGGTGCCAGCAGGTAGCTGCCGACCACCACCCGCACCCCGGGGTGCACCTCGCGGATCATCTCGATGGCGTCGTGCAACCGCGGAATCGCCGCGGCGATGAACCCGACGGTGACCGATCGGCCGAGTCGGTGCCCGAGGCGACGGGCGGTCTCGAAGCACTCGCGCACCGCGCGCGGGTCGTTGGAACCCGCCGCCGCGAGCACCACGGCGTCGGTCTCGGCGAGCTGGAGCCTGCCCAGCCGTTCGGCGAGCACGTCGACGATGCGGTCGTCGGGGCCGAGCTCGGCGGCGAGTCGCGTGCCAGCGCGGGAACCCGCTGCGGAGCCGCGCCCGTCGATCCCGAGCGAGAGCCCGGTGCGCACGTGGAAGCCCGCGGAGAGCACGAGCGGCACGATGACGGCGCCCTCCTGGGCGTCGGGGCCGAGCGCCGCCGCGACATCCGACCGGCTCGCGTCGACGAAGCTGATGGAGACGTCGAGATCGGGGCTCGCGGAGGCCACGCCGTCGACGAGCCGGATCACCGCCTCGCGGTTGGCGCTCGACGGCGCCCCGTGGGTGACGGCGACGAGCCTGAGCGGATGCGCCTCGACGTGTTCCGTCGCGGCGCCGACGACTCCAGACCCGACCATGTGCTGACCCGCGCTCTCCGGCGGGAATCGGTCTCACCCGCCGATTCGACGCTAGGGAGGGCGTGTTTCGCGCTCCGCTCCCGCGTGTTTCCGGCAGGTGAAGAACGGCTCACGCCGGGCGCACCGGAGGGGCTCTCGCGGCGGCTACTCGCCCAGGAGTTCGGGGCGCACGCGTCGCGTGCGCTCGATCTGCTGCTCGCGGCGCCACCCGGCGATCGCGCCGTGATTGCCCGACAGGAGCACCGGCGGCACGTCGAGCCCGCGCCACGACGCCGGTTTGGTGTAGCTCGGGTACTCGAGCAGGCCGTCTTCGTGTGACTCCTCGACGAGGCTCTCGGGGTTTCCGACGACACCCGGCACGAGCCGGCCGGCCGCCTCGATCATCGCCATGACGGCGACCTCGCCGCCGTTCAGCACGTAGTCGCCGAGGCTGATGAGTCGCACGCGCATGCGAGTCGCGTAGTGGTCGACGACGCGCTGGTCGATGCCCTCGTAGCGGCCGCAGGCGAACACGAGGTGCTCTTCGGCGGCGAGTTCGCGGGCGATCTGCTGCGTGAACGGCTCGCCGGCGGGCGACGGCACGATGAGCAGGGCATCGGATGCCCCGTCGCCCACGATGCCGTCGATCGCCTCGCCCCACGGCTCGGGCTTCATGACCATGCCGGCGCCGCCGCCGTACGGGGTGTCGTCGACCGTGCGATGGCGGTCGTGGGTGGCGTCGCGCAGGTCGTGCGCCGTCACCTCGATGAGGCCCGACTGCCGTGCCTTGCCGAGCAGCGACAGGTCGAGCACCGAGAAGAACTCGGGGAAGATCGTGACGATGTCGACGCGCATCGGCGGACTACTCGTCGCGGTCGGCCTCGGCGGGCGCTGCGGCATCCGTCTCGGCGGTCTCGACGGGAGTGGTTGCAGGAGCGGCCTCGGCGGCCGGCTCGACCTCGGGAAGCTCTTCGAAGAGCCCCGGGGGCGGCGTCACGGTGACCGTGCCCGCCGCGAGATCGACCTCGGGCACGATGGCCGCGACGAACGGCACCATGACCTCGCCACTGCCGGTCTTGACGATCAGCAGGTCTTGCGCGGGGAAGTGCTCGACGTGCGAGACCTCGCCCACCCGCTCGCCGTCGCGGACGACCGCGAGGCCGATGAGCTGGTGGTCGTACCAGGCGTCGTCTTCCTGCGCCTCTTCCTCGACGTGCGAGACCCAGAGGATCGCCTTGGCGAGGCCCTCGGCCTCGGTGCGGTCGTCGACGCCCTCGAAGAAGCCGACGGCGTGCCCGTTGTACCAGCGGAGCTCACGGAGCGTGATGCTCTTGCCGTGCCAGGGCGAGTCGCCCGGCACCTGCAGCGAGAACTCCGCGCCCGGCACGAAGCGCCGGTCGGGGTCGTCGGTGTAGAGCTCGATCTTGATGGCGCCCTTCAGGCCGTGCGCCTTCAGCAGGCGCCCGACCCGGAGCTGTGTACCGGAAGTGTCGGCCACGTCAGTCGTCGGTGTCGACGACGTCGACGCGAACGCGGCGGCCGTCGGCGAGAGCGGTGACGAGCGTGCGGAGCGCCTTCGCGGTGCGGCCGGCACGGCCGATCACGCGACCGAGGTCCTCGGGGTTCACATGAACCTCGAGGACCTCGCCACGTGCGCTCGACGCGGAGACGACCTTCACTTCGTCGGGGTGATCGACGATCCCCTTGACGAGGTGTTCGAGCGCGGACTGGAGCAAGGCTTTACGCCTCGTCTGCCGCGGTCTCGGCGGGAGCCTCTTCGACCTTGGCCGCAGGCTTCTCGGCCTTGGGCTTCAGCACGGGCTTCTTCTTCTCGTCGGCCACGAAGGCGGCCTTCGGCTCAGCGACCTGAACCGTCGAGACGGCGTTCTTGTCGCCCTTGAACTTGCCCCAGTCGCCCGTGAGCTTGAGGATCGCGGCGACCTGCTCGGTCGGCTGCGCGCCGACGGAGAGCCAGTACTGCGCACGGTCGGAGTCGACCTCGATGAACGAGGGGTTCTGGGTGGGGTGGTACTTGCCGATCTCCTCGATCACGCGACCGTCGCGCTTGGTGCGCGAGTCGGCGACGACGATGCGGTAGTACGGCGCACGGATCTTGCCGAGACGCTTGAGACGGATCTTGACAGCCACAATTCTCCTGAAATGTTGTGAGTTGGCGAACTGACAGCCGTGAGCGTGGGGTGCACACTCGGCGGAAGCTCAAAGGGGTTCTGCGCGCCTGATAGAGGGTCGGGCGATACAGAACTCGACTGATCATTCTTGCAGATTCCGCGCCGAAACGAGAATCGAACCGTGCCGGGCGTCCCGCGGGTGGCATCGGAACGCCCGGCGCACGGGGATCAGGAACCGGTGAGCGCCGGGCGGGCCGTCGACGACGGCTCCCCCGAACGCGCCGTCGCCAACCAGGCTTCGAGACCGGCTGCGTCGATCGGGAGACCGCTCGAGAGCACGTCGTGCCCGGTCGCCGTCACCACGAGGTCGTCCTCGATGCGAACGCCGAGGCCGCGGAGCTCGGGCGGCACCGTCTCGTCGAACGCGTGGAAGTAGAGCCCGGGCTCGACCGTGAGCGCCATGCCGGGCTGCATCACGGCGCCCTGGTAGGCGGCGTAGCTCGACCCGGCGCAGTCGTGCACGTCGATGCCGAGGTGGTGCCCCACTCCGCACACGATGTAGCGGCGGTGCTGCTGCCCGTCGGGGGCGAGCGCCTCGTCGACGGAGACGGGGAGCATCCCCCAGTCGTGGAGGCCCCGCGCGATGACCTCCATGCTGGCGGCGTGGAAGTCGGACCACTGGCGGCCCGGCCCGACCGCGGCGAGCCCGGCCCGGTGCGACGCCTCGACGAGGTCGTGCACGGCGCGCTGCGCCGAGGTGAACGTGCCGCCGGCCGGGATCGTGCGCGTGACGTCGGCCGTGAACCCGGACTGCCGTTCGACGCCGACGTCGAGCAGCAGCAGCTCCGCCGGGTCGATGGCGCCGTCGGCGCGAACCCAGTGCAGGATCGGCGCATGGGCGCCGGAGCCGACGATCGAGGCGTACCCCGGGCCGTTGCCGACCGTGCGCGCGTAGCGGTCGAAGGTGCCCTGCAGCCAGCGCTCGCCGCCCCACTCGATGGCCGAGGAGAGCTCGCGCGCCATCGCGGCGAACCCCTGCTCGGTCGAGGCGACGGCGGCCGAGAGCTCGGCGAGCTCCCACTCGTCCTTGATCATCCGCAGCTCGGCGAGCACACGCCGGAGCTCGGCCGAACGCGGGTTCGCGGCGAGCGCGGCGGCCGCAGGCCCGACCGGCGTCGGTGCACCCGCGACGAGCGTGTCGTCGCCGAGCACGAGCTCCTCGATGCGCCGCGTCCGCACGTCGAGCGCCTCGGCGTACTCGGCGAGCCCGGGCATCGGCCCCACCCACAGCTCGCCCCGGAGCGGGTCGGCGTGGAAGCCGTCGTCACCGGGCCGGAACGGGGCGGGCAGGTAGAGCGTGGCGTCGTGGCCGCCGGGCACCGCCTCGATCACGAGCACCGCGTCCTCGATGCCGCAGCCGAGGAGCCAGAGGAAGTCGCTGTCGGCACGGAACTCGAAGCTCGTGTCGTTCGCTCGCACCGGGGCTCGACCCGCGGCGATGGCGATGGTTCGGCCCGGCAGTGCTTCGGCGAGACGAGTGCGGTGGTGGTGCGCGGCGAGCGCGGCGCCCGACGGGATCACCGGCGTTCGCGCGGGTGTGCCCCAGCCGCTGCGCATGGACTCGTTGAATCCCGGCGACTGCGCGAGCCGCGGCATCCGCGGGTCTCGCTCGGCGGGTGCCGGCATCGAGGATGCCGCTCCCCCGGAGCCGGCTCCGTGGGAGGCGTGGGTATGGGTGCGGTGTTCGGTCATGCCGGGTCCTTTCGTGGGCACTGTCGTCAGTTGCGCGATCGCGCTCGCGGGGCGTGGGCCGAGCCGGCGACGCGCCGGTCGAGTGCGTCGAACAGGCGTCCGGCGACCTTTCCGGTGTGCAGTCCGTCGTGCTCGAACTCGTTGGTGGTCCAGGCCTCGAGGCCGCCGACCCGTTCGACGGTGTCGAGCGAGAACGCGGCGTCGACGTACATGTCGTCGAGGTAGACGACGGCCTCGACCGGCACGTCGTTCGCCGCGAGTCGCCCGTGGTCGTACAGATCGATCGGCCGAGCCGTGGCGGCGAGCCGCTCGACGCCGGCACGGAAGCCGCGCAGCGCCCGCACCTCCTCGAACATCCACGGGAAGACCATCTCGCCGGTGAAGAGCAGCGGCCGGGCGTCGGGAGCGAAGTCGGGGTTGTCGGCGCGAGCCCGCTCGGCAGCCCAGGCCGTCGGGCCGGGGCCGTAGATGCTCTCCTGCAGGGCGATGAAGAGCGGATTGCGGTCGAACGCCGTCAGCGCGCCGACGCTCGACAGGAACGTCTCGCCGATGGCGGCCTCGTCGGCATCGGCGAACGCCTCGTCGAAGACCCAGTGCACCCGATCGAAGCCCGGGGCCATGCCGAAGTCGAAGCCGAGCGTCTGCAGGCGCTTCACGGTGAGCCGGTCGCCGTCGGGCAGGCGCACGTCGTCGGCGTCGAGCCGGTCGGCGACCCGTGCGATGCGCTCGGCCAGGTGCGGCAGTCGTTCGGCGAACCGCCGGTTCTTCGCCCGCACGCGGGGGAAGGTGCGCGCGTAGACCTCGTCGGCCGACGGGTCGAGGCTCGGCAGTCCCCCGGTGATCGCCGAGGCGACGATCGCCTCGGGAGCGACCGAGAGGTAGTGCAGCGTGAGGAAGCCGCCGTAGCTCTGGCCGAGCGTCCACCAGGGCGCGCCGTCGTAGTGCGCCCGGCGGAGCGCCTCGAGGTCGCGCACGATGGAGTCGGCGCGGTGCAGCTCGAGGATCCTCGCCGATTCGTCGGCGGTGAGCCCCTCGAGCCGCCGCCCCTCGAGCGGGGTCGAGCGGCCGGTCCCGCGCTGATCGGGCAGCACCACCCGGAATCGGGCGAGCGCCTCGTCGAGGAACCCGTCGCGGCCGAGCGGCCTCGGCGACTTGCCGCCGGGTCCACCCTGCAGGTAGACGAGCACCGGCAGGTCCTCGTCGCGGCGGGCGGCGTCGACGAGCTCGCGCGCGAAGATGCGGATGGTCGGCCCGTCGGGATCGGCCCAGTCGAGCGGAACGTCGAGCCAGCGCTCGCGTGCCGCGACATCCTGCCCGATGGGGTACCAGCCGGCGCTCATCGGGCCGCCGTCCGCACCCGCGAGTCGAGCAGCGCGTACGTCGTATCGACGACGAGGTTCGAGACGACGACGAAGACGCCGCCGAGCAGTACGATCGCGATCACCACCGGTCTATCCTGCATGGCGACCGCGGTCACCGCGAGACTGCCGACGCCGAGCAGGCCGAACACCTGCTCGATCACGATGACGCCGCCGAGCATGAGCCCGATGTCGATGCCGAGCTGCGTGACGAGGGGCGGCATCGCGCTGCGGAACGCGTGCACGTACGTCACGCGCCGCTCGTCGACGCCCTTCGCCCGCGCGGTGCGGATGTAGTCCTGCCCGAGCACCTCGAGCATCTGCCCGCGCGTCAGCCGTGCGTACACGGCCGCGACGACGAGCGCGAGCGTCAGCCACGGGAGCAGCAGGTGCCAGGCCCACTCCAGCGGACTCTGCTCGAACGGCACGTACCCGCTCGGCGGGAAGAGCGTGAAGCCGAGCTTCGTCGGCACGAAATACAGCAGGTACAGCGCGAGCATGCCGAGCACGAAGGTCGGGAAGCTGATGCCGACGATCGCGAAGCCCTGTCCGAGGCGATCCCGCACCGAACCCGGATGCTTCGCCGAGACGATGCCGATGGGGATGCCGATCGCGAGCCAGAACACCATGCCGCCGAAGACGAGCGACATCGTGACCGGGATGCGCGAGACGACGAGCTCGGAGACCGGCATGCTCGATCGGTAGGAGTAGCCGAGGTCGCCCTGCAGGAGGTTGCCGATGAAGGCCGCGTACTGCTCGGTGATCGGGCGGTCGAGGCCCAGGTTCGTGCGGATCTGCGCCATGAGCTCCTCGGTCGCCTTGTCGCCCGCGATGATGCGGGCCGGGTCCGACGGCGAGACGTAGAAGAGCATGAACACGAAGATGCTGAGGAGGAACAGCACGAGCACGCCGAAGGCGATGCGGGAGAGGATGAACCGGGTCATGCGCGCTTGCCCTTCGAGACGGCGGCGGGATCGAGGGCGTCGCGGAGTCCGTCGCCGAGCAGGTTGAACGCGAGGGTGAGGGCGAGCAGCGCACCGCCCGGCACGACGACCATCCACCACGCCACGAGGTAGAGCGAGCCGTTCGCGGCATCCGCCAGCATGTTGCCCCAGCTGGGCGTCGGCGGCACGATGCCGAGTCCCAGGAACGAGAGCGTCGCCTCGAACACGATCGCCGCCGGGATCATGAGGGTCGTGTAGACGATGATCGGCACCACCAGGTTGGGCAGGATGTCGCGGAACATGATCGAGGTGCGCGAGGCGCCGAGTGAACGCGCCGCCTCGACGAACTCGCGGTGGCGGAGTGCGAGCACCTGGCCACGGATGACGCGGGCGAGCCCCGTCCAGCTGAAGAACACGATCACGGCGATCGACAGGCTGAGGCTCGGACCGAGCACCGACACGAGCGCGATCGCGCAGAGCAGGAACGGCACGCTCATCACGAGGTCCATGGTGCGGCTGAGCACCGTGTCGACGACCCCGCCCGAGAACCCGGCGATCGTGCCGATCGCGATGCCGATGACCGACGCCACGATCGACGCGAGCACGCCGACGAGGAGCGACACCTGGGCGCCGTAGGCGAGGCGGACGAGCACATCGCGGCCGAGCTGGTCGGTGCCGAGCAGGAACTCGGCGTTCGGGCCGACCGGGATCCCCTCGGGCGTGAGGCCGGTCTCGCGGAACTGCTCGGTCGGTCCGTGCCCCGTCCACGCCGCGATGAGCGGGGCGCAGAGCGCGAACGCGATGATGAGGAGGATCGCGATCAGCGAGGCGATGCTCGCCGGGTCGCGGAGGAGCCGCGTGAGGGTGAGGCGGCCGGATCCTCGGGCCTGCACCTCGGTCGAGGCGCGCGCCGCTGCGGCCGGGGTCTTGGACATGAGGCTCACGAGGCGACCTCCATGGCGACGAGACGGTCGGAGGGTGCGGGGGCGGCGTCCGCCAGCGGCAGCAGACGGCGATCGCGCGGCGCTCGCGGGATCTCGGGTGCCGCCGCGGCGAGCAGCCGCCGGGTGAACGGCTGCTGCGGGTCGTTCCAGACCTGGTCGGCGGTGCCGAGCTCGACGATGCGCCCGCCCTCCATGACCGCGATGCGATCGCAGACGTGGCGCACGACCGCGAGGTCGTGGGAGATGAACAGGTAGGTGAGCCCGAGCCGGCGCTGCAGCTCGTCGAGCAGGTTCAGCACCTGCGCCTGGATCGACACGTCGAGCGCGGAGACCGGCTCGTCGAGGATCACGAGCTCGGGGTTCAGGGCGAGCGCCCGAGCGATGCCGATGCGCTGCCGCTGCCCGCCCGAGAACTGCGACGGGAAGCGGTTGTAGTGCTCGGGGTTCAGCCCGACGAGCTCCATGAGCTCCTGCACCTTCGCACGGCGTTCGGCGCCGCTCGCGAGCCGGTGGATGCGGAACGGGTCGCCGATGATCGAGCCGACACGACGGCGCGGGTTCAGCGAGCCGAACGGGTCCTGGAAGACGAGCTGCACGCGGCGCCGGAGGTCTCGCCACTGCGCGCGGTCGAGGTTCGCGGTGGGCGCTCCGTCGAACTCGACGGTTCCCGCCGTCGGCGCGACGAGCCCGGCGATCGCACGGGCGAGGGTGGTCTTGCCGCAGCCGCTCTCGCCGACGAGGCCGAGCGTCTCGCCCCGCCGCACCTCGAGCGAGATGTCGTCGAGCACGACGCGCGGTTCGCCGCGGCGCTGCGGGAACGCGAGGCGGAGGCCCTCGACCTTCACGATGGGGTCGTCGGGGCTCGCGAGGAGGCTCGGCGGCGGGAGCACCGGCGGGTCGGGCTCGACCGGCGTCGACTCGAGCCAGCACGCCACCTCGGTGCCGTCGTCGTAGCGGCGGACGGGCGGCTTCGTGCCGCAGATCGACATCGCGTCGGGGCAGCGGTCGCGGAACGCGCAGCCCTCGGGCGGTGCGAGCAGGCTCGGCGGTCGCCCGCCGATGGGCACGAGCGGCGTGCCCGGCTCCCGGTTGAACGACGATGACCGCAGGAGCCCCGCGGTGTACGGATGCGCCGGCCCGCAGAGCACCGCGTCGGCGGCGCCGAGCTCCATGCGGCGACCACCGTACATGACCATGACCCGGTCGGCGACGCGCGAGAGCACGCCGAGATCGTGGCTGATCATGAGCACGGTGGTGCCGAACTCGCTGCGCATCTCGCCGAGCAGGTCGAGGATCTGCGCCTGCACGGTCGAGTCGAGCGCGGTGGTCGGCTCGTCGGCGATGATGAGCGCCGGGCCGAGCGAGAGGCCCATCGCGATCATGACGCGTTGTCGCATGCCCCCTGAGAACTGGTGCGGGTAGGCGTCGAAGCGCGCCGCGGCATCCGGAATGCGCACGCGATGGAGCAGGTCGATCGCGCGCGCCCTGGCCGCCTTCGCGCTGACCTTCTCGTGCGCCTGGATCTGCTCGACGATCTGCCAGCCCACCGTGTACTGGGGGTGCAGGCTCGAGAGCGGGTCCTGGAAGATCATGCTGATCTCGCGCCCGCGCACGGAACGCAGCTGCTCGGGCGCGAGGGAGAGCAGGTCTCGATCGCGGAAGAGCACGGAGCCGCTGGTGCGGGCGCCCGGCACGAGGCCCATGATCGACTGCACCATCACGGACTTGCCGGAGCCGGATTCGCCGACGACGCCGAAGAACTCGCCCTCGTCGACGGTGAACGAGACGTGTTGCACCGCGTGCACCGTGCCGTCCTCGGTTGGGATGTCGACGGCGAGGTCGCGCACGTCGAGGAGGATCGTCATTGGGTCCCTCGATCTGACCCGGCGGCCGGCCGGAACCGGCCGCCGGGTACGTTCGTTGCAGATGTGTCGGACGGCTACTTCGTGAGCCAGACGTTCGTCCAGTCGCCGTTCTGGCTCTGGGCGTACGGCTCGAAGCCGCCGACGCGGGCCGAGTGGTAGTTCGGCTTCAGTCGGTACGCGATGCTGACGATCGGCGCGTCGGCCATGACGGCCTCGTCGACCTGGTGCCAGAGGTCGGCGGCCTCCTCGGGCGTCGCCGCGGCGAGCGCCTCGGCGGCGAGCCCGTTGGCGGCGTCGCTGTTGAAGTCGACGTAGTTGTACGTCTGCGGCGTGCCGTCGAAGACGAACTGGGGCTGGAAGACGCTGCGCGCCGCACCGCCCTGCCAGTCGGGCGACCAGCCCACGAGCGCGATGTCCCACGCGCCCGAGCTCGCATTGTCGGGGTTCGTCATGAAGTTCGCGTAGTAGTCGGTCGGCGGCACCGGCGTCAGCTCGACCGTGATGCCGGCGCGCTCGAGGCTCGCCTGCACGGTCTGGGCGATGTCGGGCTGCGTGCCGACGTTGCGGTACGGCATCTTCAGGGTGAGGCCGTCGGGGTAGCCCGCCTCGGCGAGGAGTTCCTTCGCCTTCTCGGGATCGCCCTTGCCGCCCTCGGTCGCGTACTCGTCGGACTCCTGGTAGCCGAGGATGCCGGGGCCGAAGATGCCGTTCGTGACGCCCGCGAGGTCGGCGCCGCCCATGGTCTGCACGACGGCCGACTTGTCGACCGCGTACTGCAGCGCCTGACGCACCTCGAGCTTCGTGAGCGCGCCGTCGTTGTTCGCCGAGGCCGTGTTCATCCACATGAACTGGTCGACGCCGCCGTTCTCCATCGTGGAGAACTTCTCGTCGTTCGCCGCCTTCAGCTGCTGGATGTTCGCAGGGCTCGGGGTCAGGTCGAAGAGCATGTCCGCCGATCCGGCCTGCAGCTGCTGCATGGCCGCGTCGCCCTCGACGCCCATCGTCATCTCGATGCCGTCGACGTACGCCTTGCGGAGCGGGTCGCTCTCGGGGTCCCACGCGGGGTTGCGCTCGAGCACGAGCTTCGCGTCGGGCGTGTACTCGGCCACCTGGTAGGGGCCGGATGAAACGAAGCCGCGCCGGAACTCGGGCGAGTCGGGCAGCGCGTCGAGCGCCTCGATGGGCGCGGGGTCGGCCGCGTCGAGCGAGAGCATGAACGGGAAGTCGCTCGCGGGCTCGACGAGCGTGAACTCGATCGTGCGGTCGTCGGGCGTCTGGATGCCCGCGATCTCGTTGCCCTCGATGTAGTCCTTCATCGGGCCGACCTCGGGGGCGACGGTCGCGAAGCCGGTGCAGAACTCGTCCATGCCGGCGATGAGGCCCTGGAAGTAGCCGGCGAGGGCACCCGAGATGTGCGGGTTGCAGAGGCGCTCGATGCCGCGGGCGACGTCGCTCGCGACGATGGGCCGGGCTCCGTCGGGCGCGCCCCAGGTGACGCCGTCGCGGAGCGTCACGGTGTAGGTGAGGCCGTCGGCGCTCGGGGTCGGCACCTCCTCGACCAGGTCGGGCTGGAGCACGATGCGCTCGGCGGCGTCATCGCTCGCCGCGTAGCTCAGCAGCGAGCGCGAGACCGAGCGCATCACGCTGTACGTCGGCACGTACGCGACGAGCTGCGGGTCGAGGTGGTCGACGTCGCCGTTCGCGAGCACCTTGAGCGTGCCGCCGGTCTGCGGTTCGCCGTCGCCCGAGTCGGCGCTCGGCGTGGTCGTGCACGCGGTCAGCATGAGCGCCGTCGAAACGGCGAGCACTGCGGCCGCGCGCAGGGTGGTTCGAGCCATGATTCACCTTTGAGTCATTCGCTGTCCGCGCGTCGGACGACAGGCGGATCGCCGTGCTCGAACGAGCGCTGCAGTGGCTCGGGCGCTCGTGGCGGCCGAATTCCGATCACAGCTCGTCGGGTCCAGAGCTTCGAGTGGTGGCGATATGTGACATATTACGCATTACCCGTACGATGTGTCCATGCCCGGCATCTTCGACTCCCTCCGACTGCTCGACGGCCCCGCCATCGCCGAGCGCATCACCATGCGCCAGGCCGTCGACGCCCTGCAGCAGGCCCTCCGCGGCGGCTTCGACCCCGACGCCGATCCGCCGCGTTCGATCGTCGACGTGCGACACGGCCAGCTCCTGCTCATGCCGTCGGACCTCGGCGCGTACGCCGGCCAGAAGCTCGCGACCGTGGCGCCGGCGAACCCGTCGCGCGGCCTCGAGCGCATCCAGGCGATCTACGTCGTGCTCGACGCCGAGACCCTCGCACCGGTCGCCCTCCTCGACGGCACAGAGCTCACGAGCCTGCGCACGCCGGCCGTGTCGGCGGCCGTCGCCGACGTCGTCGCCGCACCCGATGCCTCGTCGCTCGTCGTCTTCGGCACCGGCCCGCAGGGCGTGCGGCACGTCGAGGCCATGCGGGCCATCCGCCCGATCGATCGCGTGCGCTTCGTCGGCCGCGACCGGTCGAGGGCCGAGCACGCCGCGAACCTCGTCGCCGTGAGCGGTCTCGACGTGGCCGTCGGCACGGCGGCGGATGTCGCAGCGGCCGACCTCGTCGTCTGCGCGACGACCGCCCGCGAACCCCTCTTCGACGCCGCCCTCGTGCGCGACCGGGCGGTGGTCGTCGCCGTCGGCTCGCACGAGCGCGATGCGCGCGAACTGCCGGGCGAGCTCCTCGGTCGTGCCGACGTGATCGTCGAGTCCCAGCGGGTGGCGCTCGCCGAGGCCGGCGACGTCATCCTCGCTGTCGCCGAAGGGCACCTCTCCCCCGATGCGCTCATCCCGATGGCACGGCTGTTCGAGGCCGCCGGCGCCGAGGCATCCGCTCGTCCCGTCGTGATCAAGACCTGCGGCATGGGCTGGCAGGATCTCGCCGTCGCCCAGCTCGCCCTGGCCGACCCCAGCTGACGAACGAACGGAACGCATGATGCACTGGAAGACCGAAGATTGGCACACCGCGGGCGAACCGTTCCGCATCGTGCTCGACGCTCCGACCGAGGGCGGCACCGTCGCCGCCCGACGGGTCGAGGCGATGACCGGGCGGGCCGACGCCGTGCGCCGGTTCCTCTGCCTCGAACCGCGCGGGCACGACGACATGTACGGCGGGTTCATCACGCCGCCCGACGACGACGGCGCCGACTTCGGCGTGCTGTTCTGGCACAAGGACGGCTTCTCGACGGCATGCGGACACGGCACCATGGCGCTCGGCGCCTGGGCGGTGCGCACAGGCCGGGTCGCCGCACCCGACGACGGCGAGGCGCTCGTCACGATCGACGTGCCGAGCGGCCGGGTGCAGGCGCGCGTGCAGCGCAGCGGCGGCACGACGACGGGTGTCGTCTTCCGCAACGTCCCGTCGCGCGTCCTCGCGACGGGCATCCCGCTCTCGACGAGCCGGGGCGACGTGGTGGTCGACCTCGTCTTCGGCGGCGCCGTCTACGCGACCCTGCCCGCCGCCTCCCTCGGCCTCACCGTGACGCCGGCCGACACGACCGAGCTCATCCGCCTCGGCCGCGAGATCAAGTGGGCGCTGAACGACCACCCGGCCGCGCAGCTCGCCGACGACCGCTTGTCGGGCGTCTACGGCACGATCCTCGTCGACGACCTCGGCCGCACCGCCGACGGCCCCTGGCAGCGCAACGTCACGGTCTTCGCCGACGGCGAGGTCGACCGCAGTCCGTGCGGCTCGGGTACGGCTGCTCGCGTCGCGCTGCTCGCGCACACGGGCGAGCTCGCCGACGGCGAGGTGCTGACCCACGACTCGATCATCGGCACGCGCTTCCTCGCACGGGTCGCCGAGCGAACCGCGGACGGCGTCGTGCCCGAGGTCGCCGGCCAGGCCTACCGCGTGGGTGCGTGCGAGTTCGAGCTCGACCCGGCCGACCCGCTCGCCGAGGGCTTCAGCCTGCGCTGACCACGTGAGACGACGAACGGCCCGGGCGGATCCGCCCGGGC